>CAYGPH010000013.1:15470-31605 GCA_964351815.1 uncultured Verrucomicrobiales bacterium
AGATTGAGCTTCATTTATTAAAAGATAAGCAAAGTGCGCGAGAACGTGATGTTGCCTTGGCACAGGTTGGCAGACGCAACAGCAGAGCAGATATCATGGTGCTTATCGCTGCTTTAGGTATTATAGGTTGTTTATATACGTTAACCGCCTTTTCAAATGAACTACCAGGTGAAGCCGTTGGAATATTATCAACAATCACAGGTATCTTTGGTTCTTGTTTAAAAGATGCTTTTGCCTTTGAATTTGGCTCATCACGTAATTCAAGTATAAAAGATCAGCTTCTCTATTCTGTAAGTAAACAACATTAAGCGTTTGTTATGATTATTTTTCCAATTTTTCATGCTTTTTTAAAAATGCAAATTGTCTAAGGTGCTATTCACTGCTACATATTTAAGTTATGCAAAGTACAAAAATTCAACACCTTATTCAGCTTTTTAGTAAACTCCCAGGCTTAGGTCCACGTTCGGGGCGCCGTGCGGTACTGCATTTGTTACAAAGTAAAGAAAAGCATATGCAACCGCTTTTAAATGCCTTGCAAGATGCAACCCACAGCATACAAACCTGCCAGCAGTGTTATGGGTTAGACACCCACTCTCCTTGTCAAATTTGTAGTGACATTAAGCGCGATAACCAACAACTATGCGTGGTAGAAAGTGTTGCCGATTTGTGGGCTTTGGAACGTTCAGCCTTTTTTCGTGGGCAGTATTTTGTGCTTGGCGGAAGTTTATCTGCTGTGCGGGGTGTAGGACCAGAGGACTTACGTCTGGGGGCCCTACGGCAATACTTACAAGCAAAACCCATCAAAGAACTTGTTTTTGCGCTTAATGCGACCCTTGATAGTCAAACCACTATGTATTACGTGATTGAACAGCTGAAGGGATTCCCCATAAAATTTTCAACCCTGGCGCATGGTGTGCCCTTAGGTGGAGAATTAGACTATTTAGATGATGGAACGCTTAACACTGCTTTTCAGCATCGCAAAGATGTTGCTTAGCTTCTTTTTTTTTACAAGCACACTTTTTTGAACAGTACTTAACATTTTCCCACACCTTTTCCCATTTTTTTCTCCATACAAAAGAACGTTTGCAAACTATGCAATTTTTTTCAGGTAAGTGTAGTTTTTTATGAGCCATAGGTTTTTTTTCCTTTGGTTGTTATAAAGCAACGTGCCTGGAAAGCAATAATGCTATAAAAACCGCATTTCATGTATTTTATATTTTTGTTAAATATTAGAAAACATAAGGTGCAAAGCAAAGTCAGAATTCATAAGGAATGGCTACCATAAACTTAAAATTAAAATAAATTTTAGAATATAATAGTAACCGCTAAAATAGGCTTAAATAACAAAATAAACTATGCTACGGTTCTAGGATAAATTTAATTTTTTATTTTAAAGTATGGCAAATATTAAAACGCACTTATCCCTCGCGCTTATGCTAAGCGTTATGGTTGGTTGTGATGACAGCAAAAAAAAAGAGACAACAGATGCAATAGATACAAAGGCATCTACTAATAGTCCTGCCGAAGATCAAACTTCGCAAGAGGTAACGAGCACTGAAGAAAAGAAAGTTGCTGCAGAGTTTAAGGATGGAAAAATTATAACAGCTGGTGAAGTTTATGCACTTCTTGATCTTTTACCAGCAAACCTTAAAGACAAGCCATATTCTAAGTTATATGAAGCCCTTTTAAGACGATCTATCGATAGTTATATTTTGAAATCAAAAGCTATAGCTGCTGGTCTTGATAAAGATTCAAACGTTTTAAAAGACATGAAAGCTAATAGAGATGCTGTTTTACAAAAAATATTTTTGGAAGCAGAAGTGAAAAAAGTTTTAACAGACGATGAGCTAAAGAAAAACTTTGATGAATTAGTTGCGAAAATGCCTAAGGATCAAAAAGAAGTTCAGCTTCGCCACATATTGGTTCAGTCTAAAAGTCAAGCTGATAAACTTGTTAAAGATTTAAAAGCTGATCCTTCGAAATTTGATTCCTTTGTGACAGAATTTTCAATCGATCCACAAACAAAAAATAGTAAAGGTTCCCTAGGTTATGTTAAACAGCAAGACCTACCAGAAAATTTTTGGAACCTCATTAATAATGCAAAACAAAATACCGTACTTGAACAGCCAGTTAACATGGGGCAGAACGGATACAGTGTTATATTTATTGGGGAAAAGCGTCCAGTACAACCCCCAAAATTTGATGTGGTTAAGCAAAAATTATACGATGCTGTAACGCCTAAGTATGCTTTAGAAGTTGTAGAAAAAATTAAGAAAGAATCTGGTGTTGAGCTTTTAGGACTAGATGGTAATCCCTTACCGGAAAAAACAGATGGCAAGCCTACACCTCAAAAAGTTGAGGATGAATCAACCCTTGATCCAACAATGGTTGTTGCGACTTTTAAAGATGGTTCAACAGTTACCCTTGCTGAAGTTAAGGAATCAATGAAATTACTGCCTCCTCAACTTTTAAATGCTCCATTTACTGATATCTATGAACCATTATTATTAAGATTGGTTGATCAAAAGCTTGTTAAGGAAAAAGCTGAAGCATCTGGAATGCTTAAAGATAAACTTGTACAAGCCAAGTTAAAAGATGCCGAAGATGCTACGTTACAAAAGGCTTTACTTGATAAAGAAGCGGGTAAAATGGTTACGGATAAGGCGATGAAAGAAAAATATCAAGAGCTTATCAAGCTTATGCCTAAAAACCAAATGGAAGTTAGGTTACGCCACATTCTAGTTAAAACAAAGCAGGAAGCAGAAGATATTATCAGTGATGTCAAGGGTGGTAAAAAAACTTTTGATCAGCTTGTAGTTGATAAGTCTTTAGACGAGCAAACAAAAGGTAAAAATGGTGAAATTGGTTATATCCGCAAAGGCGATGTACCAGAAGAATTTGCAGAAGTTGTGTTTAAAGCACCAAAAGCCACCCTTGTAAATAACCCAATAAGTTTAGGTGATATGGGGTGGAGTGTTGTTCGAGTTGAAGATAAGCGACCCATTGAAGTGCCTAAATTTGATCAAGTTAAGCCACAGTTAAAGCAAATGCTTGAGACAGAGAAAGCTAATGAACTTCTTACGGAATGGCGTAAAGCAGCTGGCGTAAAAGCCTTTAACATAGAAGGTGATCCTATGGATATTCTGAAATCACCAACTCCTACAAGTCCGATGCAGACTGTTCCTGCACAATAACTAAAAAAATAGGATAACAACCTTAATCTAAACTCCTAACCTTAGTGGTTAGGAGTTTTTTTTAAACAATAAAACCTTGGTGTTCTTCCTTCCTCTAAAGCTTTTTTTTCATACTTGGATAGGGGAATATGTTGCTTAGATGGTCGTTTTTCTAGTATGTCTATCGTGGAAAAACACCCTTTGCAATCAGGCGATTCTAGCAAAGTTAATATATGCTCTTGCAGCAGTGGATGATCACTTGCAACCCAGAATATGCCATTATTTTTTAGTACGTTACAAATTGCTTTGATATTACAAATATTAAAAAAACGACGTTTATGATGACCTTTTTTAGGCCAGGGATCAGCAAAAAGTAAGAAAACCACATCAAACATTTCTTTTGGGCAATTGTTTATATAATCACGCGCATCTCCAGGATAAATGCTTACATTTTGAATGTCCTGTTTTTCAATTTCATCCAGTAATTTTGCGATACCATTTTCAAACACTTCACATCCAATATATATTTTATCTGGATTTAGTATGGCTTGATGCATTAAGTTTTCTCCGGCACCAAAACCAATTTCAAGGCCATGAATTTTAGCAACTTCAGATGGGTGTATTAAAGATGGATTAAGCCTTGGTAAAAGTGATTCTAAAAGCAACTGTTGTTTCTTTGACAACGATTTGCCTTTTTTTCTGCCAAAGGTTTTTGGTGTATGCATAGAAAAAAACCGTATTAAAATATAAATTTTTATCCTATCTATGGTCAAGAAACAAGAGTTTTGCTTACATAGGCTATTAACTTTTGAAAAAAATTTTAATGCTTGGTTATACAACCCTTGGAAATGGGCCCCAGAAGGTAATATTTTTACACGATTGGTTTAATGATCACCATAGTTATGATCTTATACGCCCGTACCTTAATACAGCTGAATATGCCTATATTTTCATTGACCTAAGAGGTTATGGCCTCTCAAGAAAGCTTATGGGTGAATGTAGCGTACATGAAGCTGCGCAAGATGTATTAGAAGTCATTTCTTCCCTATCAAAAGAACCCGTGCATGCTGTCTGCCATTCCATGACGGGCATGATTCTTACTATGGCGGTAAATCTTAACCCGAGCCTATTTAAAACCATAACTTTTACATGTCCCGTTATTCCCCAAGGTAATCCTATTCCTGAAGATGTAAACTTGCACCTGCGTAGGGCTGCAACGAAAGAATATGATAGCGCTTGTGAAATTATTAATTTTATGACGGGTAACCGTTATAGCAGAGGATTTACAACACATATGGTTGATAATTGGTATGCATGCTCTTTGCCACAGGCAAGAGTTGGCTACTTAGATATGTTTACGGAAACGAACATTACCCACAATATTGCTAAATTAACTATACCGACACTTATGTGTGCAGGTTGCTACGATGCACCTGCTTATGAACTTTCTACCTTAGAAACAGGCTTTCATGATTTTTTTCCACAAGCTGTGTATAAAGAACTCCCTTGTGGTCACTATCCAATGATAGAGGTTCCCGCGTGTTATGAAAGGGTGTTGATAGATTTCTGGAAAACCTATTGATAAAATTTTAATTAAATACTTTATTTAATGTTTCTTCCCGCCTAATATGTAGAAAAACGTGTTCAAAAAAAAACATGTACCAGAGTAATGAAACACCGTTAACGAAAACGATAAGAAATTCCAAAATTCTTAGTAAAGATGAAGAATATAAGCTAGCGATGGATTGGAGCCAGAATCAAGATCGTAAAGCAGTGGATAAACTTGCAAAATCTCATCTTAAGTTAGTACAAAAAATTGCTAAAGGTTATCATGGTTATGGCTTACCCATTAGTGATCTTGTTGCAGAAGGAAGCATTGGTTTAATGCATGCATTTAAGCATTTTGAACCCAAAAAAGGCTTTCGTTTCTCAACTTATGCCATGTGGTGGGTTAAAGCATCGATTCAAGAATATGTGCTAAAAACATGGTCGATGGTTAGAATTGGTACAACAGCAGCCCAGAAAAAACTCTTTTTTTCCCTAAAAAAAACAAAGGAAGAGCTTAATAAATTAGATAATGATGATTACCTTAGTGATGAAAAGATACTTAAAATCGCTAATAAGCTTGGGGTTTCTGAAAAAGAAGTTAGGGATATGGATCAGCGTATTTCAAGCAAGGATAGTTCACTCCAAGTAACATTTAATAATGATGATGATAATACAGAATGGCAGGATTGGTTGCCCGATAATAAAGAATCACCCGAACAAATTGCATTGCACGAAGATCAACTGGACAAGCGCAAAATTATCCTTGAAGATGCCCTAAAGGTTTTAAATGAACGTGATCGCAAAGTTTTAATTAGTCGGCGTATGACTGAACCACCAAAAACCTTAGATGAATTGTCTAGTGAATTAGGTCTGTCGCGCGAAGGCATACGTCAGATAGAGATTAAAAGTTTTGAAACCTTACGCAAATACTTTAAAAGCAAGGCTAGTGACCTCATATAAAGTTTAAAACTTTTTAAGCACTTTTCTTTACTTCCACAGGTTTTTTGATTTGTATGTGCAGTTCTTTCAAATGATTTTGGTTTACTTCTGCTGGGGCTTTCATCATTAAATCCTCAGCCTGTTGATTTAACGGAAATGCTATAACCTCGCGTATATTTGGCTCATCAGCTAACAACATAACAATACGATCTACACCAGGTGCGCAGCCGCCATGGGGGGGGGCACCATATTTAAATGCATTTAATAGGGCAGAAAAACGTTCCTCTACTTCTGTTTTTTTGTAGCCAGCAATAGCAAATGCCTTATACATAACTTCAGGCAAGTGATTACGAATAGCACCGCTGCATAGTTCTATACCGTTACATACAATATCGTACTGGAATGCCTTAATTTCTAAGGGATCTTCTGTTTCTAAGGCTTTCAGTCCGCCCTGTGGCATCGAAAAAGGATTATGTGAAAAATCTATCTTGCCCGTGTCTTCATCGCGTTCAAACATTGGGTAATCTACTACCCAACAAAAACGAAACGCATTTTGTTCAATAATATTAGTTTCTTCAGCAATTTTTGTGCGCGCTAACCCAGCTGCCTTGGCAGCTTTTGCAGCTTTTTTATCACATACAAAAAAAACACTACCGTTGCCTTTCAGATTTGTGAGTGTACGCAGCTTCTGCAAGCGTTCATCATTTAAAAATTTGGCAATTGGTCCCTTGGCACTATCACCATCAAAGGTAATGTACCCAAGCCCTGGCATACCATGTTCTTGGGCCCAGCTATTTAATTTATCAAAATAACTACGCGGCTGTTTTTCAGTATTATCTACGGCAATAGCACGAACACAGCCACCCTGCGCGATAATCTTTGAAAAAATAGAAAAATCTGAGCCATCAAACACTTCGGTGGTATCTGCAATACGCAGTGGATTACGTAAATCAGGTTTGTCACTGCCAAATTCAAGCATAGCTTGGTGATATGGAATTTTTGGGAAAGCACCCTCTGTTACCTTTGAATTATTAGCAAATTCTTGGAATAAGCCACTTAACACGGGTTCTATGGTATTACAAACATCATCCTGGGTCACAAAAGCCATTTCCATGTCTAATTGATAAAATTCACCGGGTGACCTATCTGCCCTGGCGTCTTCATCGCGGAAGCATGGGGCAATTTGAAAATAACGGTCAAAACCTGCAACCATAAGTAGCTGCTTAAATATTTGTGGTGCCTGGGGTAATGCATAGAATTTACCCGGGTGAATACGGCTCGGCACTAGGTAATCGCGAGCACCCTCAGGTGACGACGATGTTAAAATCGGTGTTTGGTATTCTAAGAACCCTTTTTCTTCCATACGCTTACGCAATGAACTAATTACCTTTGAACGAAGGACAATATTTTTGTGAATTTTTTGCCGACGAAGATCTAAAAATCTATATGTTAAGCGTGTATCTTCAGGAAATTCTCCATCACTATTCACTTGAAGTGGCAAAGAATCACAATTTGATAGTACATCAACTTTTTCAATTAAAAGCTCAATTTCACCAGTTAACATTTTATCATTAACAGTATCTGTTGATCGTTTTACAACCTTACCTTCAAAGCACACAACCATTTCATTTTTAAAGGTTTCAATTTTTTGAAAAATCTCTTTGCTAACTTTTTCTGGGTCACACACACATTGGGTGATGCCATAATGATCACGAAGATCAATAAAAATTAAGCTTCCATGATCACGTTTGCGATGAACCCACCCTGAAAGCTTTACACTTTGGTTTTCATGATTTTTGCGAAGTTCATGGCACTTGTGGGTACGATAATGATGCATAGATTGAAAAAAAACTAACTTAAGTAGTACATTTATAGCTTTTTTTTGCCTTTATTACTATATCAATCAACGCCCGAATTCTTGATACTTAAAGCTATTCTAGCATTTGGCTTTGATTAAAATCACCTATTGCAGTTGTCTTTAAACAATATAAAGCTATACAACCTAAAAATATAATATAGATGGCCACCCCAAAGATGCTTTGGTATTGGCTAAACAGTAAAAGGCCTAAATATGGCAAGCTGCGGCCAATAAGTTCTGTGCCTATGGCGCCCGATAAGGCATTTATTTTGAAACGATTGTGCCTCTCAAGGGTAGAATGAAGTAATTGCTGTAATGAAACATTCATGATCACCCCAAAGAAAATTAACAAACAGCGTAAAAAAAATAAAAATAGCGGTGCGCCCGTATTTATATAAAACAAAAAAAGAACAGCAGAACCTGTAAATCCAATAATTGATAGGTAAATATTTGTAACGGGGTTGTACAATTTATAATAATTGCTAATCAGTATAATTAGTAACAAATCTAATACCATAAAGAGACTGTTAGAAACTAAAAAATTTGCTGAAAAACTTTGTTTTGTGCTTAAAGATAATAAATTCATGATAAGAATGAACGTAAAACTGTATGTTACATAGGAAAAACCTTTTAAGGGTGCATACTTTAAAACTGTAGTGAGCATCGCGATAATATTTTGTTTAGAGCTTTGCCTCAAGGAGTTTGGGTCTTGATATTCAAAATTCTTACAGCGAGCCTTTTTATCATCAAAAAGGTGATTATCTAAAAAAAATTTTTCATTTATATTTTTCCTAAGTAAAAAAACACCATAATAGGTGGCGCCAGATAAAATAAATGGTAATTTCCAATAGGCAATGGGATTTTTAAAACTACCTATTAGGGTAGCCATAAAACAAGCTGCTAAAATGCCAACCATCGTAGAGGCTTCAAAAAAACCAGAAATTTTATTTTTTTTATTTTGAGTCACATTATCTAAAACCAATAAGCTTGCTATGTTCACTTCACCTGCAGCACAAAAGCTTTGCATTGCACGAATTACTAAGCAACATAAGGCTGTGCCCCATCCCCAAACAGAAACAGGCTGAATAAAGACAAATCCAATTGTTGCAATCATGATGCCAATGGAAGCAACACGAATGGCTTTTAAGGCATTTTTTTCAGCAAGATTTGCAAAGTAAATTGCACCGAGGGGCCGTGTTAAAATTCCAGCTAACAAAACGCCGTAGCCTTGTAAAAGTGTACTCATATAATTACTTTGATCAAAAAGGTACGGTGCTATAAGCGGCACCATAAAACCGTATAAGGCAGTATCATAATGATCTAAGCCATTGGCAATAATTATTGATGTGTGAAAACGCTTTTGCATAAGTAGGCACTCCTTACGCTGGTGTGAACCAGATCAAGTTAATAAGGGTTTAGCTATTTTAAAAAATAACTTTCTCAGCCAATTAGGCTCCCCTGGCAATACATGTGAATATATGGGAAATTTAGGTTTAAGTCAAAAATTTTTAGTAAATATCATCCTACTTAAAAAAACTTATGGCTTCTTCAAGTTTATTCATTTCAGATGTTAAACTTTTTGAAGTTGCGTTGGTTTCGTTTACCAAGCCAGAGTTCTGTTGTGTAACCTGATCCATTCTACTAACTGCAACATTAATCTGGTCAATCCCTGAAGATTGTTCCGAAGCAGAATTACTAATACTATTAATAATTTTTGATAATTCTATGGCAGCATTAGTGATTTTATCTAAGGCCTCGCCAGTGTTGGAAACATATTCAACACCATTTTTTACGTTCACAGCACTTTCATCGATAAGCTTTTTAATGTCTGTTGATGCATTTGCTGAACGTTGGGCAAGGCTTCTCACCTCATCGGCAACGACCGCAAAACCTCTGCCTGCATCACCTGCACGGCTTGCCTCCACGGCAGCATTCAGGGCTAATAGGTTGGTTTGAAAAGCAATTTCATCGATTAAATTAATAATTACAGAAATATCTTTTGAAGAATTGCTAATTTTTTCCATGGCATCAACTGCTTGGGTTACAATTTGTTGGCCAGATTCTGAATTTTTCTTTGTATCCTCAGATTGATTGGCAGCTTCCAATACACTTTCACTGGTTTGCCTAACGGTAGATGCTATTTCTTCCATGGATGCTGCTGTTTCTTCAAGTTCAGATGCTTGCTGTTCAGTTCTTTGCTGCAGTTGATTTGCGTTTTCTTCCATGGCATATGCTTTTTCTAACACAACTTTTACCGATTCTTTAAAAACTGCAATTGTTTCAGAAATTTTTTCACCCATAAAATTTAAATTGTCTTGCAAGGCTTCAAATTTGCCAAAATATATACCATCTAGGCGACTACATAAGTTCCCTTTGGCTAAATTTTGTGCCACGCCTGATGCTTCATCAATAAAACATTCTATGGTATCAAGGAATAGATTGATATTCTCTGATAGTTCGCGGTTACCATCTCTTTTGTCGTCAATAGACAAGCGCTGAGATAATTCACCTTCAGCAGCAGATTCTACAATAGAAGCAATTTCCTGCTGCACTTTCATTTCTTGAATACGATTTGACCATTCAATTACATATGCAATAGTGCAGCCATTGATATCTTTTACATCACTGGCAGAACATTCTAAAAACACCCCGCCTGCTTGAAGCATAAATTTGCGAGCTTTAATAAGTTTTTCAAATACATTTTCGTTTCTTAAGCTTAAGTTATTAATCTTTAAGTTTTGTAATTTAGCTACAGATTTTCCTTTTTCACCCAAGGCATCTAAAAAACTTTTAAATAGTAATTCGCATGCGGGGTTTGTATAGGTAATGACCCCATCAAGATTCAAAAGCATAACAGCTGATGTCACACTGTTTACAGAAGATTCTAGCATCAGTGCATTGGTGGTTGTTTTTTTCAAAACAATAAGATTTTGATAAATACTGCCAATTTCATCTTTACTATTAATTGGCTTAATATCTTGATTTGTATTGCTTTCTGCTATTTCTTTCATTACCTCTGCATAGTATTTAATGGGCTTACTTACTTTGTTAAAAATAAAGTGCATCATATTTCCAATAAGGCCTAACGCTATAACTAAAGCACCTAATAAAACATAAATCATATAATAGGCATGCTGAATATTTTCTTGTGATATAGCAATAAGTTGATCAACAAAAGAAACTTCTGTTGCACGTATAGAATTAATATATTTAGTTGCGGAATCAAACCATTCTTTGCCCGTAACGTTCAGGGGAATGTTTTCTTCAACAGATTTAATTGCTTTACTGCGCAGTGCTTTAATTGTATCAAGTGTTTTTGTGTTAAAAGTTGATGTAATATTTTTATATAACATTGGATCGGCTGATTTTTCTAAATTGTACCAAATGGCATCTTGTTGCCCACCTAATATAATAAAATTCCTATATACATTTGGCTTAAAGCTACCACTACCAAAGCCTGCGGCACCCATGGCACGTTCTTTGCCAGCGAATTCCTTAATGGAACTTAATTCCCTAAAAGCATTATATTTTTCCGATTGTTCAGGGTCTAAAATAACGCTTGAAATGGTTTCTGTTATTAACTGAATATAATTACAAATTTTCGAATAGGCTTTAATCGCTTCCTGATTACTAATTTCTTTTTTTAATATTTTTTCACGTAAAGGAACTAAACTTTCTAGAAAGTTATTGAAAACTTTAATTTCATCGGTAATTCTTTTGTTTTTAAGGGAGTGTTTGATTTTTTTTTCTATAAAATCATGGTAGTTAGTTATTTGCTGATCCAATAGCTGACGCTGTTGATTTAATAAATTTTTATCATACGTTGGGTCATTGTTAAAAAGACTTGTATTGCCGCGTTCTTTTTGTGCTTCATGCATGATATCCGTAATTTTTTTGGATAATTCGGTTACTTCAAGCGTTAATTCTGCTTGGTTTATTTTAGAAAAGCTTAAATAAATATTCTGGCTAATATTAAATATTATAAAAAGCAGAAAGGGCGCAAAATACGCAATAAATTTATATCTTAAAGACACTTGCTTAAATGTAAAAATGTATTTTCAATTTTTAAGTTTACATCTTGTTTGTTTATATAAAGTTAATCGCTCAAGCCTTTTATAACATCTTTGTATTCATCTAGGCTACCTTGACACAATAAAACAGCATTACAACCGGCTTCTATGCTTTTGTGTGCGCGAGACTCATAATTACCATTTAAGGCCTTCATGCTTAGGCAATCACTTATTAAAAACCCATCAAACCCAATAAAATTACGAATGACTTCATGTATTATTTTTTGTGACTGGGTAGCTGGATTTATTTCATCGATTGATTTATATACTACATGGGCTGTCATGCCCCATGCTCTGTTAGATGATTTACTTAATAGCTTAAAGGGGTAAAAATCTGTTTTTTCTAGTTCATCCTTTGGGGTGTCAACCACTGGTAGTTGCTTGTGGCTATCAACCGGGGCCCTTCCATGGCCTGGCAAATGCTTAATAACTGGTGTTATACCTGCATCCTCAAAACCCTTAAGGCTTGCTATGGCAAGTTCTGCAACTTTTTCAGGACTGCCAAGGAAAGCTCGGTCACCAATAATATCATCTGCGTCTGCAAAAAATAAGTCAGCACAGGGTGCGCAATTGTGCGTGATGCCTAATTCCGTAAGTTCTTTTGCAATACTATACGCGTGGTCATAGGCTTGATTGATGGTTTTAAGGTTGCTAACAGCAGTTCTTGCTTGCCAATGGGGAGGTTTTAATCGCACAACCCGTCCACCTTCTTGATCAATTAAAATAGGTACATCCTTATGATTAAGGCATGCCTTCAATTCACCGATTAATTGTTTAACTTGTTCTGGTTCCCCACAATTACGTTCAAAAAGAATAAAACCTAGGGGCTGATGTTGGTAAAAAAAATCTTTTTCTGCTTCTAATAGCTGCGTTGATTTACAACCAAATATAACCGGCTTCATGGGTTTTAATGTCCAATACTGCCCTTAAGTGCTTTTACTATTTGTTCGCATACTTTTTTTGCATCACCTAAAACCATCATGGTGTTATCACGGAAAAACAATTCATTTTGTACGCCGGCATAACCAGAGGCTAAACTGCGTTTTACAAAGAATACAGTTCCTGCTTTTTCAACATCTAAAATAGGCATACCATAAATTGGTGATGCTTTATCTGTTTTTGCTGCAGGATTGGTAATATCATTAGCACCGATAACAAAAGCAATATCTGTAGAACCAAAATCACCGTTAATCTCATCAAGCTCTAGTACATCTTCATATGCTACTCCAGCTTCGGCTAGTAAAACGTTCATATGACCAGGCATCCTTCCTGCTACAGGGTGAATGGCATATCGTACTTTTATGTTTTCAGCTTTTAATAAATCAGCCATTTCACGTAATGCATGCTGAGCCTGAGCCACAGCCATACCGTAGCCTGGAACAATAATCACTGATTTTGCTTGTTCCATTAAAAAAGCTGCATCTGCCGGAGCACTTTGCTTAATTGGTCGGTCATCTACTTCTGCGTTATTATTGCTGGCATTAGCGCCCTCACCACCAAAGCCACCCAAAATAACGTTAAAAATTGAACGGTTCATACCCTTACACATGATGTAGCTTAAAATTGCCCCAGAAGCGCCTACTAGTGCTCCCGTTATAAGTAAAAGATGGTTATTTAAAGTAAAACCAATACCTGCCGCTGCCCAGCCGGAATATGAATTAAGCATTGATATAACAACAGGCATATCGGCGCCACCAATTGGCAATATAAGTAAGCAACCAAGTAACAAAGAAATAAGCGTAACTAACCAAAACATTGGTATGTTCTGGTTAAAGCCAAGGATAATTATACCAATAACAATTAAAATTCCTAATAGGGCGTTTAGGGGGTGTTGTCCAGAAAAGGTTAGGGGCTTTCCTGATAAAATACCTTGCAATTTCATAAAACCTATAACAGAACCGCTAAAGGTTATAGCACCAATAGCTGTACCCAAACCCATTTCAATTAGGCTAACGGTTTTTATGCCTTCTGTGCCAACAATACCGAAGGTTTGTGGGTTATATAGGGCTGAAGCTGCAACAAATACAGCCGCTAAACCTACTAAACTATGAAATGCAGCCACAAGTTGTGGTAGAGCAGTCATTTGAATGCGTAGGGCAATCATTGTGCCAATAATTCCACCTAGCGCCACACCACCAACAATGGAAGTATATTTGGCAATTGCCGGGGTTAATAAAGTCGTAAGTACGGCAATAACCATACCTAGTATTCCGTACATGTTGCCCGAACGTGCTGTTTTTGCAGAAGATAATCCCCTTAACGCCATAATAAAACAGACTGCAGCGATAAGATATAATAAGGTAGCGTTAGTTATCGTCATCATAATATTTATTCCTTAGTTTTTTTCTTCTTTGCTGAAAACATTGATAACATACGCTGGGTTACAATGAAGCCGCCAAAAATATTCACGCTCGCGAGTACAACCGCAATAAAGCCAAATGTTGAAGATAAATTACTTTCCATTTGGCCTGCTGCAATAATTGCACCGACAATAATAACGCTAGAGATTGCATTTGTTACGGCCATTAAGGGCGAATGTAAAGCTGGGGTTACTTTCCAAACAACGTAATAGCCAATAAAGCAGGCCAAAACAAAAACTAATAAACCTATAACAAAAGGATCAGCCTGACCTGCGGCACTTTGGGCAGCTGCTGTGCGAAGCCCACCTTCTACACTGCTTAGTTCACCGCTTAAGGTGCCAAGTTTACCTTTAATTTGTGCCAATTCATTGGCAAGTGCTTGCATATCCATATAAACTTATTCCTGTCCTGAAGATGTATTTTGTATGAACTTGGGATGAATGATTTTACCCTGGTGCGTTAGGCAAGCGCCTTGTAAAATTTCATCGTCAAGGTTGATTGTAAAATCCTTAAGTTCCTTACCCATTAACAATTCTAGAAGGGTATAAACATTTTTAGAAAAAAGTTGGCTTGCATTAATTGCTATGCGGCTTGGCATATTTACATGTGCCACAATTTTTACGCCATTTTTTGATTCACTAATGCCTGGCTTAATGCCTTCTGTGTTACCACCAGTGTCAATGGCAAGATCAACGATAATACTTCCAGCCTGCATGTCGGCAAGCATAGATTTTGTAATTAAAATTGGTGCAGAACGCCCTGGTATTTGGGCCGTGGTAATTACAATATCTTGTGTTTTTAAAGTGTCATGCAATTTAGCAGCCTGGGCTTTTTTGTACTCTTCACTCATTTCCTTTGCATAACCACCGGAAGCATCACCACTTTCTACACTTTCAACTTCCACAAAGGTAGCACCCAAGCTTTCAACCTGTTCTTTAGCAGCCGAACGTACATCAAAGGCAGAAACAATAGCGCCTAAGCGTTTTGCTGTTGCAATAGCTTGTAAACCTGCAACACCGGCGCCAAGAACCAAAACCTTTGCAGGCTTTACGGTACCAGCAGCAGTCATCATCATTGGTAGTGCCCGATTAAATTCATAAGCACCTTCAATTACGGCCCTATAACCCGCAAGGTTACTTTGTGACGATAAAATATCCATACTTTGGGCACGTGTAATGCGTGGAATCAGTTCTAAACTAATGCTGTTAATTTTATTTTTTGCGAAGTCTTTTAATAGAGCTTGGTTATTATGGGGCTGCAAAACACCTATAACTGTGCTGCCTGATTTAAGGTGTTTAAGGCTTTCTTTTTTAATGTCGCCTACACTTAATACAACATCAGCATCTTTTAAAAGGCCAGATTCGGATACGGCAATATTTGCTCCAGCATCCTTATACATAGTATCTGTTATGCTAGAGCCTTTACCATAACCTTTTAGAATATTTATAGTATGGCCAGCACTTGTTAGCCTTGCTACATATTCAGGGGTAAGCACGACACGTTTTTCTTCAGCTTGTGCAGGAGGATATAGGGCAAATTGCATTATATTAATCGATAAACATTTATCACATTATATATTGTATTATCTTCTTTGACCATACTATTGGATGTTGTTGGCACAAGTCCACAAACTGTTGAGACGAAATAACATTAATTTAAAGATTATGAACATCGACGACTAGTGCACGTCCACCTAAGGACCCTGTGTGGTCTGTATGTATTATTCTTAAGAGTAGCTTTTTAGAGCTGTAGTGTTGCCTTTGGTACGGACCCTGGGATGAAGGTTTCAGCATCATAGAAATCTTCTCTGAAGGTTCTATTTCCGCGTTCAACGCTGCCTTTCAACTGTGGTCTTTTCGGAGGAAAAACATAAAGTTCTTGGGCTAGTTTTCCAAAAAAACCACGCATAACTTTCATAAAGTCCGATGCGCCTCCCAAAATAAATCGTTAAATACGTCATTAATTCAACACCTTAAACAAAAGAGACGGAGTGGAAAGATGTGACACAAAATCCTGAATCACCTCATTATTGTATATCTAAGACAACGAACCCCAGTCTAGTAAACGAATCAAAAACTGTCAGCTCCCACAAAGAAAAACACAAATACACTTTTACCCCATGGGTCATACAAGATCTCGTCCCAAAACTCCCACCAAGAAGTGTCGTTGTCATGGACAACGCAACGT
>CAYGPH010000014.1:0-29299 GCA_964351815.1 uncultured Verrucomicrobiales bacterium
CTCTTCTTACATCCTTAATCTAGCACTTTTATTCAACTTATGCAGCGGTCTTAATTTGGTTATTTAAGAAATATGAAGAGATGGTCCTTGGCGAGCGTGTATAACAGGCACCCATTCAAATTACCTCCATTCAAGTCGATGGAGGGTCAGAATTTATGGCTGAATTTGCAGGTGCCTGCAAAGATCTTAAACTTGAACTCTTTGTGCTGCCACCCGCTAAACCCCAATATAACGACGGCATTGAACGCGGCAACCGCACCTTTCGTGAAGAATTTTACAATCTACTTAACCCTTCTTGAGGATTCTGTACGTGGCATGCAAGCAGCTCTTACCAAAGCTGTGCATAAATACAACACCTACAGACTACATAAAAACTTTAATAAGTTAACTCCCATGGCCTATATTAAAAATACCTTATCGGAGACCTCAATACTGTCTCAATCATTTATGAACTTGTACAATTTTGATAAACATCTAGATTTTTTTTTATATTTTTTATAATATACATTTATGTTGCCGGCTTAGCTCAGATGGTAGAGCAGTTGATTTGTAATCATCAGGTCACGAGTTCGATTCTTGTAGCCGGCACCACCTTTTTTACTAATTAAGGTTTTTTTCAAATCGAAAGGCTAATTGCTTTTTTTCACCAATTTCTATTTCTTCCTTTGCAACTGGGGTCATTTTCGCCATATCCTTAAAAAACATAATGGCTTTTGCATTTGTGCTAGGGACGTGCAAAGCAACTTTTTTAATGCCCAATTCCTTTAGGGTATGACATATATCTTCAAAAAACCTTTGGCCTTTCCCACGAGAACGAAAATCTGGCTTTGATAGAAAAAGGTTTACGTACCACGTTTCTGGCTGGGGAAAATCACGGATTATATCAATAAAGCCAATAATTTGTGTGGCAGAATAATAGCCAATAATAAATTTATCCGACATAGCATTTTTGCCCTTGGGATAATTAGCTAGTATATTGGCACTGGATGGTATTCTACCTTCATAGGTTTCAAAGAAATCATGGCACTTAATAATGACATTTTGAATATCCTTTGTATACAAAGCATCTAAGCGCTTAGCCATCCATGCACGAACGAGGGGTTTAAGAATTTCAGCTGAAGATACCAATATTTTTATTTTAAACACATTTTTTAAACCTTATCCTAAAACCCTTAAGATTTTGCAAACACAATACATAGTTTTTGCAATACAATACTCCTGTATAAATTCAATAAAAATGCAATAAACTTGTGTAATTTAAAAAACTATGACTGCCATAAATTTTTAGTTAAATTCAATCTAAATCAATTGTGAATCGTTCCCTTGCCCGTGAACAGGGTCTCAAGAAAGGGATTATGGAAAGAGCTTCAAAAGGAAAAGTCCTTTGAATCGGTGGTAACGTAAGTTTAATCGTGAAATTAGCAAGGTAAGATATAAGGTGGAACAGTGCTTTGGTCCCTTGAAGCGGCATTTTAACTTTACCCAGGCTTCATACCGATCAGCCCTAAGGTGGAAGCACAGTTTATCATGAAAGCAATTGTTTTTTAATTTGAGTCAAAGGCAAATAACCGCATTTCTTTATAAAAGGGATAAAATAGATAAAAAAAGTACCATTTCTGCTTATTTTAGGGAAACTTTGTTCACTTCTAGCCACTCTTAAGCCTCTAATGGGGCGAATATTGACTGCACTATTTGCGAAAATGCCGATGATCATCCCAAAATCTTTGTGTTTAAAACTAAATCAGCAATTATGCAGGGGTCTTATTATGCCAATAAGGTAATATTTTTGACTTCAGAATGGGCTGCCTGTGAACTTCCCAAAATACGGTCAACGGTGTTTTCCACCTTATCCAAAATTTCTTGCATGTGCTTGTGTTCATTGCCATCTGTTCTGCAAAACGTTGATATACTTTTGGTTCGTTGATTAAGAAAATTCATGCGTTCATGTAGATGATCAGAAATATTTTTTTGCAAATCAACTTTCGTATGGAAATCCACAGAATTTTTTCGCATGTCATCAATAATGTTTTGTATAAATTCAATGGCATGGACGGTATCTTGAGTGGCAAGTTGAATTTCGTGAATTTTTTCACTTATATCTTCTGTTGCCTTAGCTGTTTCGTTGGCTAAGTTTTTCACTTCAGAAGCTACCACAGCAAAGCCTTTACCAGATTCACCGGCGCGGGCTGCTTCAATAGTTGCATTTAGGGCTAATAAATGGGTTTGGCTTGCTACATCTTGAATAAGTAATAAAACATCGTTCACCTTCGCTGCGGCATTTGACAAGCTTGAAACCCGTTGACTTGTTTCTTCTATGGCGCGTGACGCTTGTAGGGCAACGGAATAAGATGTTCTAAGGTCTTCGTGCATACTTTCAACCGATTCCATAAAACTACTTGTATTGTCTAAGACTTCTTGGGCAAGGGTTGTGATTTCTTCCATGGCATCTTCTGCGGCAGAGTTTTTGCTAACCGTATTATTATAGATAGATTGAATGTTGACAATGAATGAGAGCATTTGTTGCCCCATATCCATTGATTTACGCAAGTGGTCCAATAATGTATCGTTGTTTGAATCAGATGCTAAAATACTATCGCCGTTTAAAACAAGATTACCATGGGAGTTATTGTAAGATTCCAAAAATGTTTTTCGTTGGTTCTCTGAAAGTTTGTGCAAGATATCGTTTAACTTGACTAACGATTCAAGGGTTTTTTGCCATTCGCCTTGTTGTAAAATATTTAGAGAGGGTAGTGTTTCACCATTAATGATAGCATTTAAACATTTGTTCACACGAACCACGGGTGAGTAAAAAGCTTTCGTAAAACCCCAGCAAAAATAAGCGATAGCAAGACTATAAAATGCTAAAAAGACAAACAAGGTTGCCGGAAAAATTTCCAAATTTACAACATCCTTATCAAAATTAAAACCAAGAATAGCCATAAGAAAAACAACTGGGCCTAATCCCAAAAGCATAAGCTTTGTGAAAATCGTAAACTCATGATTTTTCAGCTGAAAGCGCTTTTTTTTATTTTCCATGACTTAAATAACTACATAGGTTAAATTTTAGTTTACGATTAAAAGATTAATTTCCTGTAAATGCTTTGTGATGAGAATTTAGCCTTAAAAATTTTGCAAGAAGGTAATACGGTTATTTTACCCACAGATACTGTTTATGGACTTGCCGCAGATGGTACATCAGATTTAGCGGTAGCAAAAATTTATAAGGAGAAAGGAAGGCCAAGCTTTAACCCCTTAATAATGCACATTCATGACCTAGAGAGTGTCAAAAACAATATTACAGTATGCGAAGTTTCATATAAGCTTATGGAAACATTTTGGTTTCAAAAATCAGCGCCCTTATCAATAGTAGTTCCAGTTCTTGAAAATCATAATTTTTCAAAACTTGCCCTGGCAGGGCTAGATACAGTTGCCATAAGGCGACCAAACCATCCAATTTTTCTAAAAATTTTACAGGGTTTTGGCAAAGCCCTAGCGGCGCCAAGTGCAAATGTATCGAATACCATAAGCTCAACCACAGCAGATATGGCTAATTTAGGTTTTTCTAATCAAATTCCCGTGGTTGATGGTGGGCCTGCTAAAGTTGGTATAGAATCAACAATTGTTAGGGTGGTAGAAAACAATATTGTGATTTTGCGTTATGGAGCAGTAACTGCTGAGGATTTACAATTTTTTGGCAAGGTGATTGATGGTACAAAACAACATTTGCTGGCACCAGGTATGCTAAAGCGCCATTATGCACCTAAAAGCAAGTTACTTCTTAATGTTACAGAAAAGCAGCAGCACAATAATATGCTACTGCTTGGTTTTGGAAAAATCTTAGATGCTGATTTGAACCTCAGTCCAAGCGCAGATTTACTAGAAGCAGCAAGTCATTTGTTTGAGTTTCTTGATCGTTTGGATAAAAAATCCCCAAAAGTAATAGGTGTAAGCCCAATACCTATGCATGGTTTGGGCATTGCGATTAATGATCGCTTGCAGCGTGCCGCAAGTCAGGAGTAATTTATCGCTGTTAAGTCCCACTAAGAGCTGGCTTGGATTAAGAATAAAAAATACTTAAAACCTTGATAGTATTCCAACAAAGCGAATAGGGGCTTCTGTGGCATTCGGCCAGGAAGAAATGTAGCAAGCTGTCTCAAAAAGAAAAGGAGATGGCAATGACTCAAGCAATCGTAGAAGGATTTTTACATTTTTGAGGAATTAAAAGATCCACGATCATCGCGTAACCGTAAGTATATGCTTGGCGAATCTTGATGTAATCAATGCAAATACCAGCGATAGCCCAGACCCATGTAAAAGAATGTGGCAGTATGATCTATGAAAACAACCTTAATATAGTTCAATTCGCCACCTTAAGTTGGCCCTGATCCATGACCCAAACGCAATCAAACTTATTTAAAAATTCCATACCGTGCAAAACACATATGAGCGTTTTTTCAGGATAAGCAGCAATAAAGGCGTCGTAAATTAAGCCAGCATTTTTTTGATCAAGAGATGATGTGGGCTCATCAAGCAAAAGTATGCCCTTATCCTTTGCTGCTAGAATTCCACGGGCTAAGGCTAAACGTTGACGCTGACCACCGGATAAATTCACACCTTTTTCTGATAAATCAGTGTTTAACCCCTCTGCAAGCTTAGCTACCACCTCGTCAAAGCGCGAAACTTGTAAAGCATTATCTAAATCCTGTTTTGGAACATCAACACCAAAGGTTAAGTTAAAAAGGATAGTGTTTTCAAAGATTTCTGCATCTTGGGGAATAAGCGCGGTAGTGTTTTTTAAAACACAAAAGGGTGTGTTTTTAGAATCTATAGATAACCGACCCTTATCAATAGCTATTAACTGAGCAAGTATGGTAAGAAGTGTTGATTTACCCGAACCACTTTCACCAATTAAGGCAATTTTTTGGCCGGCTTGAATATTTAAGTGTGCAATATCAATAATGGTTTTTTTGCCATAGGCAAATTTAAGGTCGGTTATATCCATCCGCTGCCATGAAGATAACTTTTTATCTTGCCAAGCTTTGTTTTCAGGCTGCAAGGGAATGGTTTCTAAGCTTTTTAAATCTGTTTGCCAACCCACCAATTGCTGGTATTCACGGGCAATATCAAAAAAGCCTTGCTGTAAAAAAAGTAAATACTGAAATACCGCTGCCACATTACCCACGGCAACACTTTGGCTGTGGTAAAGTTGTTGCCAAATGAAATAAAAAACAGCACCTATGGTGTTTAGGGTGGATAGTAAAACTAAAATAAACCATTTCATGGCATTAACGGAAACTTCTGCCTGCATAAAGGGTTTGCGGATTTTTTGAATTTGGTTGTTTAATTCATCCGCAGTACGGCTTTGAAGGTTTAAAGTAATGATAGTACGGATATTGCTAATGTAATCAAATAGCCGTGCCGATACCCGGTGATTAATCTCATTCAGGATATGGTAAAGCTTGGCGAGGCGCTGGTCAAAGTGTTTTAGTAAAAAAATACTAATCAGGCCCATAACCAGGCCTAGTAGTGATATTTGCCACGAAAAGTACAGCAAAAAACCTAGGGAACCAATAACGCGCATGGCGTATTCAATGTACAAGAATTGCCGTGTTGCAAAGTCATGCAGGGCTTTTTGGCTTAAGCTAACCCGGTTTAAACTATCACCGCTATGGTGTTTGACATGCCAAGCTAAGGGCAGGTTGGCAAGGGTTGTATAATAAAGATTTAAAAAATGTTGTTTTACCTGAAAAGCCACTTGAAATTCATAGTAGCGGCCAAAACGATGAATAATATTACTACTTATGGACAAGCCCAACCAAATAAAAACCCACCTTACGGTGTAATGAATAAGAACTTTACCTTGGTAAAGCTGCAGACCATTTAAGATTTTAGCAAAAACCATTGGCGTTGCCATGAAGCAGGATATTGAAACAAAGTGCAGGAAAGTGAACATAAACACCATCCACCGGCAAGGACCAGCAAAGTGCCACAGATATTTGATTAAATGAATATAAGCCATAGATTAACCTAACAAAGAATAAAGCCTGGTTATAGGGGATACTTAAAAAAAAACTATAAAACAAAAAGTTAAATTGTTAAAAGCAAGTTAATTCCTGAGCTAGGGTAATGCCAGATGCTGAAACATGGCAAGCATAGGCGTAAACTTCTACTCCTGCATGTTTGGCCTTGGCCACAGCAGTTGCATAAGCTGGATCATAATCAGCCGCTATTTTAAAAGACTGTACATCCTGCCGTTGCACCACGTAAACAACTGCTGCCCTATGGCCACTCTCTACTTGTTTGGCTAACTCTAGTTGATGTTTTGCACCGCGGGCCGTAACACAATCTGGGAATTCGGCCAAACCTTGTTCTCGCACAAGATGCACGTTTTTGACCTCGAGAAAACATAGGGGCGTAGGACCATCGCTAAGCAAAAAATCAATGCGAGAATTTTCACCATATTTAACTTCTGGCTTTATATTTTTATAATCTGAAAAGGCTTTTATTTGCTTATTTGATAAAGCTTCAGCAATAATTTTATTTGGATTTTGAGTATTCATCCCCAACCAAACGCCATTACATTCAACCATTTGCCAACTATAGGGAAGCTTGCGGCTTTTATTAGCTGAAATTGTTAATCCCACGCGAAGGCCAGGTTCTTTAATGCCCACCATGGCTCCAGGGTTTGGGCAATGGGCTGTGATTTCTTGACCGTTATCAAGGCGAATATCAGCCAGAAAGCGTTTGTAACGCTTTAAAAGTATTCCATACACAATGGGCGATTCAAAGTTCACGAACGTAATTCTTCTAGGGGAACAATACCAAGTACATGCAGACCTTCTGCAATCACTTTTGCTGTAGCTTCTAACAAATATAAACGTGCCGCTGTAGATGCTTCGTTATTAGGATCAATAAACCGCAGCTGCATATTATCCTTACCCATATTCCATAGACTATGAAAGCAGCTTGCTAAATCGTGTAAATAATTTGTTACCCTATGGGGTTCTAAATGTTCTACCGCAAGTTCAACAACTTTAGGCCAAAGAATGAGTTTTTTTATTAGCCCTAATTCTTCTGGGGTTTCTAAATATTCAAGCCCGTTCAGGCTGGGAATTTTTTTAAAAGTTTGCATCGCTTGTCTTATGACAGAATAAACCCTGGCATGGGCATATTGCACATAAAAAATTGGATTGTCCTTACTCATTTCAACCACCTGCTGAAAATCAAAATCAATCGTTTGGTTTTGATGGCGTGAAACCATCATGTAGCGAAAGGAATCTCTGTCAACACGCGCTAGTAGTTGATCGATCGTAACAAAATTACCAGAACGCTTAGACATGCGAACAGGTTCGCCATTGTCTATAAAGTTAACCATTTGATAGGTTTTTGCGTAAAAGTCTACTTTTGGCGCAAGGGATTTAACCGCAGCAGTAATGCGTTTTATATACCCCACATGGTCTGCCCCCAAAACATTAATAATTTTTTCTACACCAGCGGAAATTTTTTTAAAATGGTAACCAACATCACCAGCAAAGTAAGTCCAAGTTCCATCAGATTTTTTTAAAGCACGGTCATTATCATCACCGTATTTGGTTGAACGAAATAACGTTTGTTCACGATCTTCCCAATCATCTACTATATGGCCTTTGGGCTTTTCCAACATTCCCTTATAAATATCACCTTGCTGAGTTAAACATGCTAATGCTTTATCCACCCAGCCATCGGCTGTAAGCTTTCTTTCAGATGTAAAGACATCCATTTTAATGCCAAGTTTATTTAAATCCGTTTCAATACATTTCATCATGGCATGCACGGCATATTTTTGGCATAGCGGTAACCATTTTGCTTTTGGCTGATCTAAAAGAGCTTTACCATGTTCGTTAAAAAAATCCCGAGCCACAGGTTTTAGATAATCACCTTTATACATATCCTGATCAAAATCTGTATCTTTAAGGGTTTCTCCACAATATTCTCGGTAGCGCATAAATAATGAACGCGCCAATGCTAAGGTTTGGCCACCTGCATCATTAACGTAATATTCTCGGGTAACCGTGTAACCAGATTTTTGATATAAGTTTGCTAATACATCGCCAAAAACAGCATTACGACCATGACCAATATGTAACGGGCCTGTAGGGTTTACGGAAACATATTCAATATTTACTGTTTTACCTTCACCCACTGTTCCATTGCCATATCCTTTACGGGTTTGGCTGATTTCCTTTAATTCTTCAATTAATATGCTAGGTTTTACTTGCAAATTAATAAATCCAGGACCTGCCACCTCTGCGTTTTGCACACTTTTTAATGCACAAATATCGGATAGTATTTTTTCAGCCAAAAATTTTGGACTTAGTTTAAGGTTTTTGGCACATACCATCGCTATGTTAGTTGCAAAATCACCGTGGGTTGGATCCTTACAGGTTTCTAAACTCACCTTACTGATGTCAGTTTTTGGAAAATGTGCCAAAAGGCAATTATTAATATCAGCCTTAAGTTGCGTTAATAAGGTCATAAAATATAAGTCTTATTTTTCTTCTCAAGCTACGTGTCTTCATCTTTTGTGTCAATGTGGTTTAGTATTTTCATGAAAGCAATTGATTCCCTTTTTTTTAAAAAAAAGTTACAATTTTAATTAAAGTTTTATTATAAGATTTAGCTCCATGAAAGCATTGCACTTTTTTTTCCTAAGTTTTATTTTTGTTTGCCACGCAAAAAATACCAAAGGACTATCAACCGGCAACCAAATACTTGGTGGTGAAACCATAAACATTATACAGTGTGTGCCTAAGTTAAAAGAAGCAGAAGTGCGGCATGCAATTAATATGCTTCCTAATGCTGGTATTGCAGCAGAGGACCTGTATAAGAATGCAAAACTTCTAACAGAAGATATAGAATTACTAGGCAAGCTTCTTGATAGCTTTGATAACCAAGAGCTTTTAGACCCAAAAAATATTGCTGTAAAATTTAGTGAAAAAGAACAAACAGATATTGCTTTGCTTTTTAATCACCCTGAATATGGTATTGGTAATCCTAGGGTGCGTTTAAAAATTGTTGCCGAACAAATTCGGGCCTACGCAGCTTTAATGCATGCCATGTTTAATAAACATGAACGTGTGACCCTCATAGAGCTTATGGAATCCGTAGATATTGTTAGTGAATCCCTCATGGAATTGAGCATGCTATTACGCATGCTAATGTATTTAGAAGTGCCCTACCAAAAAGCTGCTAACTTTAACGCTATCATTGATGGTATGCACCAGCACTTATTTACCCTAAGTATACGCTTTAGCGCTATCACCGCAGTAACTTTTCCCCTTAGGGCCGCGTACTTAGGGAATATAACCGAAGGTCAGTGCAGCCCAGAACAAATGGCAGAAGCCCTTGGGGTTTATGAAATGAGAAAACAAAATATAAAGTTGGATCATTAAAAAAATTACTTGAAAGTTCGAGAACGAATTTTCAAAGCTGTGCGAATAATATCTGCAACAACCTTATAATATTCGGGTGGTATTTGCTGGTCAAGGGGAACACTATCGTATAATGATCGGGCCACAGGTGCATTTTCAACAATAGGAACGTTACTTCGATTCGCAATTTCACGAATCGTAAAAGCTAAATGGTCCAAACCCTTAGCAACCACTATCGGGGCTTCTTGGGAATCTTCTTGCCAACGCAATGCTACCGAATAGTGGGTAGGGTTAGTTACAATAACTGTAGAATCCTTAACGTTGCTTAACATACGGTTCCTGGACCTTACAAGTTGAATTTCACGCACACGTGCTTTAACGGCTGGGTCTCCGTCTTGTTCCTTACGTTCGTCTTTTGCCTCTTGGACTGTCATCTTTAAATTTTCCATAAATTTAAAGCGCTGGTACCACACATCAAAAATTGCAATGCTTGCGTAGGCTATAAGTAAAAAAATAAAATACTTTGTTGCCAGTTTCTTTAATAACAAAAGAAATTCATAAGGCGTTGCCCACAACCATACGGAAAATTCAGAAGTCTGACTTTTAAAAAGCAACACAAAAACGGTGCCCAACACAAAAAGTTTCAGGGTCGATTTCACGGTTTCCACAAAGTTTTTTGCGCTAAATATTCTTGAAAAACCTGATTTAATCGAAATACGTTGCAATTTAAATTGAATACTTTCCGCAGATATAGCTTTAAAAGACTGGGAAAGTCCAATGGCAATGGCAACCCCCATTAACGATAAAAATGGTAGCCAAAGGGCATCAAAAACGCCAAGTGCTGTATATTTTATGATGGCTTTTAAACTATCAGCATGATCAATATGAAAGCTGCTGTTAAACTGAAAAAATTCCGATAACAAATTGGCTAGCTTGTGGAATGAGCTGGGTAAAATCCATATACAGACAACAAAACAACCTGATAAAAATACCCAACTATTTAAATCCCTTGAAATGGGTGCCTGCCCTTTTTTGTAGGCATCCCTAAGGCGTTTTTCGGTAGGATCGAGTGTCTTTTGATCCTTATCTGGTCCTTCGCCATCAGCCACGAATTAACCCCAATTCAATATATTGATTCACAACGAATTTTTCAAAAAAGATTAATATACTTCCAATGGTAAGCAGAAGTAAAAAACCGCCTAATAGCACTTGAATCGATATTGTCATAAAAAAAACTTGCACCTGGGGTATAAGCTTATTCATGATCCCCATGCCAAGTTGCAAAACAACATTAACTAGCAAAAACGGAATGCTTAAGCGCAAACCAATTGCCATAATATCTTGGGTAATGCGTATCATTCCTTGCACCATGTCCCTTGAAAACGGAGTATCTATTTTAAGCCAATCAACGGGAATCAACGTAAAGCTATCGTGAAGCGCTTTAAACAAAAAATGGTGGCCATCTAACACCAAAAAAGATGTAAGCGCTGCAATGCTTAAAAACAAGCTAACAACAGTGCCTTGGTTAGCTTGGGAAGGGTTAAATAAGCTTGCCGTAGAAAGACCCGCTGTAAAGCCAATAATAAAGCCTGCATATTCCATAGCTGCTAAAGCAAATCGCGCAACAAGCCCTATAAAAAACCCTAATAGACCCTCACTTAGCATAAGTAAAAGTAATGGTATGTATGCTTGAAGCTGTGGATAATAGTTAGGTTTTGGTATAAGTACAAAAATAAGTGTTATTCCTAAGGCAGTGATGGCACGCAAACGCATAGGAATTTCAGCTTGACTTAAAAATGGCATTCCCAAAACAAAGCCAGAAACCCTTGCAAAAACATACAGATATATTTCGTAATCCCAAAAATTTAAGGTAAGGCTATCTACCACCTGTTACCCCTTGGGATTCAATAATTTTAAAAAGGTCTAGGGCAAAATCTTCTAAGGAACCTAAAAAAAATGGCATCACAAATATAAACACAGCAAAAACAACCATAAGCTTAGGCACAAAAGTAAGGGTTTGTTCTTGAATTTGTGTAAGTGCCTGAAAAAGTGAAATAATCACCCCTAGTATTAACCCGGAAATAAGCATGGGCGCACTTAATTTCATGATCATCCAAATGGCTTCTTTTAGTAAGGATAAGACAATAGCTTGATCGAGCATAATTAAAATTTTATCTACATCTATTAAATCTTGACACAACCTTATAAAATAGGATAGAAAAAGTTATTTAGTGCGTGTACAATAGGTATGCGTTAAAGTATAACATTTAAGGATTTATTTAAATTATGTTCGCAGTAATAAAAACCGGTGGAAAACAATATCAGGTTAGTGAAGGTACTGTATTAAAAATTGAGAAGCTTGAAGCTGAAAGTGGCGATCAGATCAATTTTGATGAAGTGTTAATGGTTAATGATGGTTCTAAAACAAAACTAGGTACCCCCCTAGTTGAAGGTGCAGTGGTTAATGCCGATGTTCTGGAACAAATGCGTGATCGCAAAGTGATTATTTTCAAGAAAAAGCGCCGCCAAAACTATCGCCGTAAAAAAGGGCATCGCCAACATTTAACAGTAGTTAGAATTACCGGCATTAGCCTTGATGGCAAATCTGCACCTAAAAAAGATGCAGCAAAAGATTCAGCAAAGCCTGCTGCCAAAACAACTGCTGCTGCCACAAAAGCAGAAGAAGCAAAAGCTTCTTCCCCTCAGGCAAAAAGCGCAGCACCAAAGAAAGTAGCAGAAAAAAAACCTGCAACAAAGAAATCAGAAACTAAATAAAAATAGGAGATATTTATGGCTACGAAAAAAGCTGGTGGTAGTACGAAAAACGGCCGCGATTCCATTAGTAAACGCTTAGGCGTTAAACACTATGGTGGTGAATCTGTTATCTCTGGTAACATTATTGTTCGCCAACGTGGCACCAAGTTTCACCCAGGAAAAAATGTTGGTATGGGTAAAGATCATACAATTTTTGCCGTTGCCGATGGTGTTGTTCAGTTCACAAAAAGACAAGGTAACAAATCCTTTATTTCTGTTATCTAATTCTTTGAATAATATATTTTTAAAAAACCAGGTAAAGCCTGGTTTTTATATTAAGTAGGTCTTTTAAGCTTACTTAACCCGCCATCAACAGCAAGCACTTGCCCCGTAATCCAATCATTTGCAGGATTCAAGAAAAAACATACGGCATTAGCAATGTCTTCCACAGTACCAAGACGACGTAACCCTAAAAAATTTAACGAATATTTTGTAGCGGCATCGTTACTTACAATTTTTTCCGTTAACTGTGTTGCCGTTAAACCAGGTGCTACAGCGTTAAAACGAATATTATGTTCAGCATAGGTAGTAGCAGCTGAGCGCATTAACCCTTCTACCCCTGCTTTTGCCGCTGCTATGGCCTCATGATTGCTCATGCCTATATTGGCGACAGCAGAAGATAATAAAACCACGGAACCCCCTGCTTTACGCAAAACAGAAGCTGCTGCCCGAACACATGCAAACGACGCCGTTAGTGAGCTATGTACTATTTCCAAATACTGATCATAACTTGTAAGGTGTGCGGGCTTTAACAAAAGTGAACCAGCAAAACAAGCAACTCCATGAATTTCACCAAGTTTAGCCTGTGCTGTTTTAAAAACATCTTCTACGGCTAGAAAATCTGTAAGGTCAAGGTTTGCATCGGCAGAAATACGATTATTATTCCTGGCTGTCGTAAATACCTTATGGCCTTGATTTATGAGTTGCTTTACCGTTGCTTGCCCCATAGAACTTGAAGCCGCTAAAATAATGTAGTTAGCCATTCATGTACCTTGCAAAATGTGCCTTAAAGCTGGCTCTAACTTCGGGTATTGAAACGCATATCCCATTTTTTGTAAAGCCTGCGGCATCACTTTTTGCCCTTGAAGTAAAAGTTTTTCTCCCATTTCACCAAATAACATACGCACGGCTAAAGCAGGCATACACATAAAACTTGGCCGCTGTAATACGGCAGCAAGGGTTTTTGTGAATTCTTTATTTTGCACCGGATAAGGTGAGGTAAAATTTAGGATTTCTGGTAAGTTCTGATTATGTTCAATGCAAAAAGCCATGGCAGATATCACATCATCAATAGCAATCCACGACATCCACTGCTTTCCCGAACCGATAGTGGCACCTAAACCAAATTGAAAACTTGGGAGCATTTTTTTTAAAGCCCCTTGATGCTTATCCAAAATAATACCGAATCGAATAATATGAGTATTAATTTTAGCTTCCTTAGCTTGTAAAGCACAGTTTTCCCAGTCAGCACAAAGTTTTTGCGGGAAATCTTGTGGATGTTTAACCATATCGCTTTCGTTAAATTCATGCTGAGGATGAACCCCATAGTAACCGATAGCTGATGCACTAAAAAACATCTGAGGCTTTTGCTTAACAACCTTCAGATATTCATTAAGCTGCTCAGTTATATGAATCCGACTATTAACAATTTCCTGCTTTTTTATAGCTGTCCAGCGGCCAGAAGCTATATTTTCGCCAGCAAGATTAATAATAATATCGTAATGTTGATCAGGATCAAGCTTGGTAATAACCGCTGCATTTGCAACTGCAACACTTTTTCGGCTTAGTACACTAAAGTCCAGTCGTTTTTTAAGAAGTAATGGCAAATTTTTTATAAGCTTGCTGCCAACGAAACCTCGTCCACCCGTAATTAGAACACGCATTCTTGGATCAATTAAATAATTGTATAAATATTGACCGATTTTTATACCTTACCCAAGCAATAAAAAAAAAGGGGAATTTTATATAGCAAAATATTCACACAATACCTAAAAAATTGTCCTTATGAAGTTTTATAAATATGATAACCATATAGCTTTCCCTAAACCACATATGGCTGAATACATTAGGTTTTGTACAGGTTTTTTTTGACGATTATTCATATAAGTCTGAACAGTGATAGGTTTTTCAGCAAAATAGTATTCTCGCCAGAAGCGTATAACTTTAGTTATATCTGAAAAACTTGAAACATCCTTTGCTTGAAAAACAGACATTTTTGTTATTGATAAAGATTCCTCTATAGCTAATTTTTGCGTAAAATAATGCGCAGCACCGTAAACGACCATAACTTTTTTTCCCTCGCTTGAATACTTAGCAATTTGTTTGATAATATTTAGATCACGTATTTTTGTCATTATGCCAAAGATTTTTGCAAAAAACTTATCAGGATAATCAGCAAATAATTCATTTGAATCAAAGCATTGACCCTGTTGTATATTATAATGTGTTGATAAGTGGTCCCAAAAGTTTCTAAAGGAATAATTCGTTTCCATATCACCAATAACAATTTTTAGTAATTCATTAAAATTTTCTTCAGAAAAATATGCAGCAGAATTTGGAAATAAATGTTCAAAAGAGTTTGCCAATAATAATGTTGTAATTACATATGCCTCTGCTTGTTCTGATGAGATTTTATCTATGCATTCCCTTTTTGTAAGCTCAGTCATGCCTTTAATTAAAGTTTGCCTATCAGGTTCACCTGTAACTGGCGTAATATTTCCTAAAGTACAGGCAAGATTTAATGCAAAAACATTTTCAGATTCTGTAGGATCACTGCTATTTTTAATAGCCCTATATAAAAGAGTATCAGCATGTTCAGTTGCATCATCACTAGAGGTATTCGGCAGGTACCCTTCAAGGATCACAACATCTGGTTTAAATTGATCCATTTGTTGAGCAATAAAAAAATTCTGTACTTGTGCACTAAAATTTGCAGAAGATATATTCGAATGTTTAGTACCCATATAGCAAATTTTTTTCTGTTCACCACAATATAAACTTGCAACAAAAGGTGCTGTATATTCTTCAAATTCTCGTAGGCCTTCTTTTAAAGGTAATACGTTTTTAAGATATGCTTCATCTTGTGAATCGCTAGAAAATATGTATGAAGCAGTAAAAATAGCAATAGCAAAAAGTTTTTTTAACACTAAAAATTCAAAATTTCAAATTCTTCTAGTTAATATTGTATTGAACCTTAAAAAAAACAAGCGATTTATATTTTTTTAATTACAAAGCTAATTGTAGAAGCTTTTTTAAGATTAAGTTTTTAGTCCGAAATACTTGTGGTTTGGATTAAAGTGAAAGTTTGAAGAATCGCTTTCAAAGACTTTAACTTTCTTTGATGATTTTACCGTAACATAAAGGCCATTAGATGATGTTTAAGCTCTTCCATAGTCTCATAATTATAGTTCTTAGTGGGATAGTTTTATGAACCTAATATTTCTTGCAGCTCAGCATATTGTGACAAGCGTTTTAAAGGACTTGATGCTGGCAATATATCCGTTGGCATAAGTATGGTGTTTATATCCTCCTCAATAGATTCTTTTTTAATAGGAGATAACGCAACAAAATTTTTAACTTCTTCCAAGGCGTCAGCTTCTTTAAGAAATTGTGAAACATTATTTTCGTAAGGGTCTTCCATGTTCACGCTAGCAAGAATATCATCGTTAGGGTTAAAATCTGCTTCAGTATTGGGATTCTTAAAGCCTAAACGCATAATATACAAATAGGTTGGATCTTCATCATCGGTTTTGGCAAATTTATACAAATCCTTAATTTCCTTTAAGTTTTCCAATTTTTTAGTAAAAACCATTTCTTCAATACGATGCTGCGCTAACATATAGCCTAATGAACCACTTGGTGAAATTATTAACGCAGATACATGGCTTATATAAACGATTAAGGCAAAGAATAAAATTTTCACAGCAAAAATAACAAATAATTGTTCTGCTTTGGAAATTAAGGAAAAAGACTTAAGGAGTGGTTAACGGAAAATTAAAAAGGCAATTTCATGCCTGGAATATTTAAACCACCTGTAATATCAGACATTTCTTGCTGCACTTTATCATCCACCTTAGCTTTACCATCATTGAAGGCGGCAATTATTAAATCTTCTAACATTTCAACTTCTTGCGGATCAACAACAGACTTATCTAATTTTATTGCGGTTATATTACCCTTGCCATTAACGGTAACCGATACCATGCCTGCAGCAGCATTGCCTGTTTCAGTTAAAAGCTCGGTTTTTTCCTGCATTTTAGCCATTTTTTCTTGCATTTGTTGTGCTTGTTTTAAAATTTGTTGCATATTCTTCATGGTGATTCCTTTCTAATGTATTGTCATTGTAGCTTCTGGCAGAACTTGTAAAATTTCAGCAACTACGGGATGTTCCCTAGCTTTTTTTTCAAGTAGTTTTAATATTTCCTGTTGTTTTTGGTTAAAGGTTTCTCCGAAAAAACTTTCTTCCCTTTGTACCAGCCACTTTTTAGCAGTTTTCATTTCCAAAAATCTTTGTAAATCGTTAGTAAAAGTTTTTGGTACACGATCAGCATAATTTAAAATAATGTGTTGATTATTAAAGGTTTTTACACACACATCATATACCAAATGTGTGTAGAGCATACCTTCTTTTGATTTTAACGTAAGCGCCAATAAATCACTAAAGCTATTTATTATATCTTGGGAAAATGATTGCTTTGTTTCTTTTGCAGCTTTTTCCGTTGAAAAATTGTTTGAAGACAAGCTACCCTGATTGCCACCATGATCGCCAGTGCTATTGCCACCATCATTTTTTAAAACTTCGTGTACGAAACAAATACGTAATAAGCCCACATGTAAGGCCTGGGTTGGATAAGGACCATTTCTGACATCATCGTAGGTCTTTAAGGTTAAATCCCAAGCCTGTAAAAGCTTATCGATACCAATGGTTTTTACGATTTCTGTTGCAAGTAATCTATCCGCTTCCGGCCAAGTGTTGTCGTTTAGTAGTGCAGGCAATTTTTTTATACATACAAGCCAATAAATAATATCGCTTATTTCTTCACACAAACGTAAAGGGTCTGCGCCTTCAGATTCAAGCTTTTGTAAAAATTCTAGTGCTTCGTTAGCCTCATTTGAAAACAGCAAACGTAAAATAGTAAAAAGATGTTCACGCTTACTTAAGCCAAGCATGGCCTGCAAATCTGAATTATTTATATCTCCATTACCAACTAATCGCGCTTGATCTGCCAAACTCAAGGCATCTCGCATGGAACCTTGGGCAGCACGTGCTAAAATGGCTAGGGCATCGGTTGTGAAGGTTACGTTTTCTTTTTGTAAAATATTTTCTAACTGAAGAATAATATCTTTCACTTCGATAAGCTTTAAATCAAAACGAATACAGCGTGAAAGAATTGTTTGGGGTATTTTTTGTAATTCTGTTGTTGCAAAAATAAAACGTACATGGGAAGGAGGCTCTTCCAATGTTTTTAACAGGGCGTTAAAGGCTGATTTAGATAACATATGTACTTCATCGATGATAAAGATTTTATATTTACCCTGAATCGCCTTATATTTAATGGATTCAATGATTTCACGCATATCATCAACACCCGTATGACTAGCGGCATCGATTTCCACAACGTCCATGTGGTTGCCATCAATAATACTTTTGCACGATGCGCACTGATAACAGGCCTCAGACATAATGCCACTGCGCATACCGTCTGTACCTTTACAGTTCATACAGGTGGCAACTATGCGTGCTGTTGTTGTTTTACCAACACCACGGGTACCGCACAATAGAAGCGCTTGCGGAACATTGTTTTGTTGAAAAGCAGATCTAAGGGCTTTTACCAAAGTTTCTTGACCAACCAAATCGTTAAGTTGTTTGGGGCGGTATTTACGGGCTAAAGTTTGATGTTTTTCCATGAAAATAGCTCTCAGTTAGATCTTATGAAGACCAAATGACCCGCGTCATAACGTTACGGCTGCTTTCTTTCGAACCTGACCGGGTTAGCGCCATCAACGTCCATCTGGCCTTCAAAACTAAAACTATCATGAAAACAATTGAATTGGTACTGAAGAATGCATTTCAGTGTAATTTTAACGGTATCATTTCTATATTTTATGCGAAAATTTTTTTTAAATGACAAAGAGTCTATGTTTTTTGGTCTTAAAACCAAAAATCAATCTACGTTTCAGAGGTTATTTCAGGTAGCTTACGCTGATTAACCCATGCATTGTATTGATCTGGAGTAAATTCGATCACGCCATCGCTTTTGCTAAAATCATAACCTAGGTTATCGAAAGGATTCTCTTCCTGTTGGGTTATCGTTTCATCGGAATTTTGGTTTGGCCGCGACTGCGGCCGGTTAAAAAAAGGGGCCTGTCCCCTCATATCGGGTTGCACATAATTCTGGTCTTTAGGCCAGGGTTCCTGAAATGGGGGCATTCCTGTATTTACCATTGGTTGTTGCCCCATCGGCCTTGGAAAGGGTATATAGGGGCTTGGTGCTCCCCCCCTAGGTGGTGGCATCATGGTTTGTGGAAACTGAGGCCTATAACCTGGTATCGGAACAAATCCAGGCATCACGTGCATATTATTATTCATATAAGGTACAGGAGGGTGTTGCATAGGCATTGGCATTGCAAGCGCTTTTTTAGGCTGGCAAGAACTGCAACTTGGTGCCATAGGTTGTTCACCTTGATATTGCTGAGGACTTGGATATTGCTGTGGATTAGGGAAAATTGGTTCAGGTTTACTGCCAATGCTTTCTCCATTTTTAGGTTCTACTCTGCCCATACCTGGCATTGGCATGGAACCAGCCATTATAGGATAGGGTTGTTGTTGAGGGTAAAAACCATGGGGTGGCATAGGCTGGCGCATTTGTGGTATTTGAACCTGAGCAGAAGGGATAGGGCATGGTGGCACAATAATTCGGTGTCCATACTGGTCAAAAGCACGAACTGGCTGCCGATCAACCCGACCAATTAAATAACCTGCACCATCATAAACTTGGTTAAGTCTTGCACCTGGACGCATAAAAGGAAGCATTATAGTTTGCTGCTGCGGCCTTTGAACGTAATCCATACCTATGGCCATTAAAAATTGGTTAGCAGGACAATGAATAGAACTTGTTCGGGATAAGAGTTCACTTAAATGCTGGGTATCCATACGTAGCTTATTTGCAAAAATATTCAATCGCAGCATAGCTTGCAATGCTTGTTCAAGTTTTGCATTAATATCTGCATTTGGTATAGTGCCAAGTAGTTCCTTATAAACTTGAATTTTTAAAAGGTAGTAATCAACATTTGTTACAAACACACGAAGATTTTTCGCAAACTTTAGATATGTTAATGGGCTTTTCCCATTTTTGGCGTCCTGAATCATTTCAAGCTGATTAAGCAGGTACATTTCCACTTTGTCGTTTTCTAAAGCATTTGGACTAATAATAATTTTAATGCTTTCTTGAACCTGCATTTTGCGCGTATCGCTTAATTTTTCGTAAGTCACCAAACGTTCGTAATATTTTGTTGCTGCTTGATGAAGCGCTTCCTGAAGCTGCTGTTCAATAATAAATTTTCCAACATCTTTTAAAAGGGGCAACATTTCCCTGCGCATTAAGGTTAGCATATTGTCAATTTCTTCATAATTACTGAAACGGAAAAGATTACGGTGAAATTCAAGGCGATTTTCTGCACTTAAACATTGTTCAAGGACTGCCTGGTTTTTTAGAATGGTTGGAATCTGTTGTCCAGGTTGTTGGGCTTGATTCATAAAAGGAATAGTATTCGGTGCTGGTGAAAGGCGTTGAAGCTGCCCCAAAGCTTGTTGTGCAGATTGATTTGAATCCTGGGTCATAGACCATAATGACCCTAAAATCATAAACGATAATAATAATTTTGACATTCTAAAAGCCACTTGAGCTTATCTCTTGATAAAACTTTTCCTATATAGTAGTGAATATGGGTAAACAAACCCTTAACACCAGAGATGACAGTAAGTCAGGGTTTCGGTAGTATACGTTTATTAAGCTACAAAATTATAAAAAAATGTTGGATAAATCCTTTGATTTCAAGGCTCATGAGGCAAACCTATACGCAGCGAGTGAACCTTATTTTGCGCCCTCTCAGGCGAAAGAAGCATACACTATTATGATGCCGCCACCAAATGTTACGGGTGCATTGCATGTGGGGCATGCTTTAACCTATACCATTCAAGATATCATTGCCCGATTTGAACGTGCACAAGGAAAAGCTGTCCTATGGCAACCTGGCACCGATCATGGGGGAATTTCCACACAGCTTATGGTAGAAAGATATTTAGCCACTCAGAATAAAGATAGGCAAAGTCTTGGAAAACCTGCTTTTCTAAAACACGTTTGGGAATGGAAAGAAAAATACGGCACAAAAATTGTTGAACAGCAAAAACTTTTACGGCTTTCTGCCGATTGGTCTCGTAGTTGCTTTACTCTGGATGCAGACTTGTCAAAAGCTGTACGCGAAGTTTTTGTAAAACTATACAAGGATAATTTAATTTATCGTGATAAGCGCTTAGTGAACTGGGATCCAGAATTGCAAACAGCAGTTTCAGATTTAGAAGTTATAACACAGGAAGAAACGCAACCTTTTTATCACATTCATTACCCCTTAAGCCATAATAATAGCCAACACATAACCATTGCCACAACACGACCAGAAACCATGTTTGGTGATGAAGCGATTGCCGTACACCCTGATGATGAACGTTACAAACATCTAATTGGAAAGTTTGTTATTATACCCCTTACCAATAAGCAAATTCCCATAATAGCGGATACATATTCTGACCCTGAAAAAGGTACAGGGGCTGTTAAAATTACTCCTGCCCATGATTTTAATGATTTTGAGGTAGGGAAACGCCACAATTTAGCCCTAACAGAAGTTATCGATACCCAAGCGAAAATGTGTGGAATAACGCCTGAAAAATATCAGGGGCTTGATGTTAAAGAAGCCCGTAAGCAGGTGGTGATAGCTTTAAAGCAACAAGGTTTTATGGGTGAAATAAGCCAAATTAAAAGCCCCATGCCCTATGGCGAAAAATCTAAGGCTTTAATTCAACCCCTTCTTAAAAATCAATGGTTTTTAAAAGCTGATGTTTTAGCAAAACCAGCACTTGAAGCTGTTGCAAGCGGTAAGATTCAGTTTATGCCAGCCCATTGGCAAAACACCTATAATGAATGGTTAAAAAATATTCAACCTTGGTGCATTTCGCGACAAATTTGGTGGGGCCATGAAATTCCAGCATGGTTTGGGCCTGATGAAAAAATTTTTGTAGCTTACTCTGAAGAAGAAGCAAAACAACTAGCAAAAGAATACTATGGAAAAAATGTGGATTTACGCCAGGATACAGATGTATTAGATACCTGGTTTTCCAGTGCCCTATGGCCCTTCTCAACCCTTGGTTGGCCAAATGAAACCATAGAATTAAAGCGTTTTTACCCTACAAGCACATTAGTGACAGGTTTTGATATTATTTTCTTTTGGGTCGCAAGAATGGTAATGATGGGGCTGTATTTTATGAAAGATGTACCCTTTAAGACCATTTATATTCATCCTTTGGTGCGCGATGAAAAAGGCCAAAAAATGTCTAAAACCAAGGGAAATGTAATTGATCCCCTGGACATTACAGAAAAATATGGTTCCGACACCCTTCGTTTCACCTTGGCTTATGCTGCATCTCCAGGGAATGATATTCGCATGAGTGAAAAACGCATTGCTGATAATCGAAATTTTTTAACAAAAATATGGAATGCTGCAAAATTGCTAGAAATGCAGGGCTGCAAATATGAACCCAATAATTTAAATCATGAAAATCTACATGTTATCGATATTTGGTTAGTAACAGAATTTTTAAAAACCAAAACATTAGTGACAGAGGCCTATAAAAACTATCGCTTTGATATGGCAGCACAACAACTATATCGTGATTTTTGGCATATTTTCTGTGACCAATATCTTGAGGCTTTAAAAATTGTTTTGCCAACAAATCCTGTATCAGGATCCTTAGCCATGCAGGTATTTTATGGCTTCTTAAGCCTGTTTCACCCAATTATTCCAAGCATGACTTCTTATCTCGCAAAGTATTTTGGTTTTTCTGAAAACCTTACAGCTGAACTATGGGAAAACAATAATATTCTTGATTCTGTAATGAATGATTCTCAGGAAAAGATCCACATTGCCGAAATGACACAAAAAAGTTGGCGTATAATTGATGAAGTACGATCAATAAAAGGTATTTTGGGCATTAAAGGTGGTGTGCAATTGCCTGCAACACTTTTTTACAAAGAAAACCCTCCGGTAATGCAGAACGTAATTGAAAAGTTGGCGCGTATTTCAACCTTTTCCTTAATTAAAGGTGAAGGTAAGGCAGTTGGGTTACCAATTGTTGTGGATCAATTTTCCCTATACTTAGATATTAGTAGTGAAATGGACACACGTTCAGCAATAAACGCCGTGCAAAGCAAGTTAGAAGATTTAGAAAAAAATTGTAATATACTCCTTAATAAGACAAAAAACGAAGCCTTTAAACTTGCAAGACCAGATGTTTGGCAAGAAGATTATACGAATCTTCAACATATTCAGCAGGAAGCAAAAACCTTGGAAAAGATTTTACAAAGTTTAAACAACAGTTGAAGAACCGAAATTATAATTTGTTGACCTTAGCGTGCCTAGGGAGGATAGGGTGTTTTGCCTAGAATAGATAGCGCTATCTGCTAATGAATTACGGTGGCTATACATTGGTTTTTGATCATCTTCCGTATTAGGAAATCGGGAATTATTATCAATTCTGGCTATAATTTCCCTAAACCCAATTCTTTTATCTTCGATTAAACGTTTTGCAGCTGTAAAAAGAACATCCAAGTTGGCCTGAGAAGTATCAGCCATATCCATGCTCGATTCCGGAATATCAGGATCAAAGCGATAATATTTATCACGGCTAAATAATTGCATCATGTGATTAATCGAACTCGCACTTCCATTAATACAAGTATCGGCAATATGGCGCCCCCAGGTTAGAATACCCCCTTTTTTAAGCTTATTAAGGTGCATAATCCGATGGGCATTGCCCGTACCAAGGGAGAGCACGTTTATTATTTCTGGTTTTATTTTGTAAACACCAGCCATAAGCGCCAAACCAGCAAAAGAAGGGTTGTTCATGCAAGTGCCACCATCACCCACATGGTAACCCCTATGGGCTAGCGATTGATTTATTGGAAAAACATCCTGGGCTTCAAAATAGGTTGGTGCAGCCCCGGTTGCCATGGCAATATCTTTTGCATAAAAATCTTCTAAATCATTGCTTGCAAATAAACGTTCTTCACGGGTGCGATAATCATGGGTAACCACTACAACGGGTATAATTCTATCGCTAAGTTTATTATCACCTAATAGTGTAAGTAATAGCTTTTTCATTGAATTTGTTTGGTAACGCGGTCCAAGCAAACCCCATAAAGACACACGACGTCTTTTAAAGAAATTTTTTGTGTTTTGTTGAAAATAATTTAACAAATACTGCGCACTATATTTAGGTTTAGTTTTATCTATTTCACTAGGAATTGTTAATAAAATTGCAATAATACCACCGATAGAAGTACCTGAAACACCGTGAAATAAATCTGTTATAGGTTTACCCGTGGATCTTTCGACCTCTGCTAAGGCATATAGTTGCATAAGGCCACGTATTCCGCCGCCATCTAGGGATAATAACCATTTATTAGATGTGTTTACTTTTGGATTCGCTTGCTTATCAATATCGTTTAATACATCGATTGGGTTGTGCCAACCAATATTTATAGATCCACGATGTTTTAAACCTTGAATACCAGGGGAATAATTACTTAAATAATCATGGGAATCTTTTGCAGAAACTATTGGCAAAAATGAAAATCCTAAGATAAAAATAAAGATAGCAATAAATTTTATTTTCATCTCACTACGCCTAATATCAAAAATTATACTCATGGTTAGTAAATAGTTAATAAAGGTTAACAAAAAGTTAATGATAAATTTTGTTTAAAATTTTATGTAATTAAGACTTTTTTAACAATTTTTTTGCTAGCCTTAATTCAATAGGGAAATTATTCTGTTTTAATGCATATAACAAATAAAGAATGGGTAGCAAGGCTAGAGCTTACAGCAGCATACCACTTAGCAGCTCAACATAATTGGACTGACTGTATATATACCCATATTTCAGCAAGAGTGCCTGATGAAACCGATACTTACCTTATTAACCCTTTCGGTTTAAACTTTTCCGAAGTTACACCTGAAAATCTTGTTAAGGTGAATTTTGCGGGAAAAATTGTTAGTAGTTCGCATAATTTTGGCATTAACCCTTCTAGTATGGTTATTCATTCCGCCATCCATGGTAATCGTGAAGATGTGAATTGCATATTACATTTTCACACGGTTAATGGTATTGCCATAAGTTCCGTAAAGTCTGGTTTGCTTCCAATGTCACAACATGCATTGCATTTATACGGGGACATTGCTTACCACGATTACGAAGGTGTTGCCCTTTTAGAGGACGAAAAAAAAACAATTATAGAAGATTTAGGTGATAAATCAGTTTTACTATTAAGAAACCATGGTTTCTTAACCGCTGGTAACTCTGTTGCAGAGGCTTTTATGTTAATGTACATGCTAGAAAAAGCTGCTGAAATTCAAATTAAAACCTTATCCCAGGGCCTAGATTTATGTGTTATCCCCCAAGAAATATGTGAAAGGGCAAAAAAACAGGTTGAAGAACATCGTCCAAGAATGCTTAAGCTTGAATGGCAAGCTATGTTAAGGCAGCTTAAAAATCCTATTTTTGCACCAATAATGGAAAATATTTTAGTAAATTCCAATCAGACGCCACCAAAGCAAACCAATGCCGAACCATACTATGATATGAAAAAGGCAAATTATTAGTCCTAAAGACCACCATTCCCTTATGGCTACGTAGCCTGTGCCATAAAAAACTGGCGCTGATCCCGTTGAATAGTGGCTAATACACGAAAACAAAGAGCTAAAAAAACCTAGCACAAGGGCGCTAAGTTGGGCAGGGGCACCTATACTAATAGCAACACCTAAGGTGGTGCTATACATAGCCAGAACATGAACAGTGTTACTAACAAATAAATAGTGGGTTAGAATATAAATAGTTGTCAGTATAAATAGCGAAAAAATTGGGTATGGCGAAATAGTAAAGTCATAAATTAAAAGCTTAAACCATATAATAACCCCTAGTTCTTCTAATTGATGCGACATCATAATCAGAATCGAAAGCCAAATAACAATACCCCAAGCATGTTTTTCTTCTAGCAAATCATTCCAACTTAAAATGTTTGTTAAAAACATCAAACATAAACCTAAAATAGATGCTGTAGAAGGATGAACATTAAAAAGATCTCCTCCCTCTACCCACATGAAAACCATACACGCAAAAATTACAATGCATATAATTTCTTTTTTCTTTATTTTTCCCATGGTTTTTAAATTTTCAGATGCTATTGCATAGGCACTGGGAATGCTTTTAAGTTTTGGAGGAAATATTTTATAAATAATCCAAGGAATAAAAAGTAAACTTATTAAACCTGGAACAACTGCTGCCTTAAACCACAGCCACCAGGTTATATTTACCTCGAACTGTTTTGCTAAAATTGCAATAACAGGGTTAGATGCCATCGCGGTTAAAAACATCGCACTAACGGTAACGCTAGAATGAAAAGCACAAAGGGTTAAATAATGTCCAATGCGTTTTGATGTTTCATCTGCCTTGCTTCCTAATATTTCACTGATTGATTTTACTATCGGATACGTTACGGTACTTGAACGTGCGGCGTTACTCCCTATGGCTGGTCCAAAAACAAGCTCCGTTAAACCTAAGCTATAACCAAGACCAAGGGGCGTTTTTCCGGCCCACTTAATAAAAAAATACGATATCCTGTGCACAAGCCGAGTACGTATCATGCCCTTGGCTAAAAATAAATAAAAGACGATGAGCCAAACCATTGGCGAAGAAAAACCATGCAAAGCAATGTGTTGTACTGTGATTGTTTTTGTAAGGATCGCTACAAAAAAACCAAACAAAGTTACCACAGGCATACTATGACTGCTAAACAGACTACCTAAAATAGTACCAACAAATATTGATAACATTTGCCAGCCATGTGTACTTATACCATCTGTATGGGGAAGAAAATAAAAGCATAAGCCAAATATAGCTGGAGAGGTGTAACCAAAAAATTTTCGCGCATTTATGTGCAAGGCAGAAACAACAGTTTAAAAACCTACAACATGTTAAATAAATCTTTGGGGAGATAAAACCTTTAATATATGGTTATTGTGATTATTTTTTGTGCCCTTAATAAGTTCTAAAAGAATTTTTGCAGCCTTTAACGAGCTCATAATGCCGTGGGATCCATGGGCCAGGCTAACAAATAGGCTCTTTGATTCATGATATACTTTGCCGACCACTGGGAAATAATCACGACTTTTTAATCGAAAACTTGCCCTATTTTCTGTATTTAAAAAATTTAAGGGGCTTTCTATTGCAGTTTCTAATTTTTGTATATTTTCTGTATCAAAACGTTTTTCTGGCTCACAAGATAAATGATTACGGTTATAAGCAGCACCAAGCGTATGTTTTCCTAAATATGCTGGTGTGCAGTAGCCTCCATAATGTAAGTTCGTTTTTAAATTTTTTAAATTTGGTGTCTCGGCAAAGGTGATCTGACCCTTTAATACGGAAAGGGGTAGGTTAGCAAGTTCTGGATACTGCCCATAGCCAAGACCATTAGCCACAATCACCGTGTTTTGACTAAGTTTCTTTATACAATCAATGTTACATCCAAACTTAATTTCAACGCCTTGTGTATAAAATTCGCATAGTTTTTTTGGCGATAGAAAGCCTGCATTGTTAAAGTACATTCCTGCACTAGGCGTTTTTATACCAATAATATTTTCTTGTTGTTCCTGCACAAGCCACTTGGCATGAAGATCCTGAAAATCATGATTATTCAAAAATTTGGCAAAGCGCTTTTGCTTTTGTTCCGTATTACAAAGAAAAAATGCTCCACATTGTTGCCAATCGATATCTGGAAGTTTTTTAAATAAATCAACTGCCTCTAAAAATGCGTGGATATAATAGGTACTTTTTGTATTGTATTCTGCAAATATTTTTGGACTCACCAAACCAATAGGATTACCCGATGCACCTGGGGCAACATGGTTAGCTTGTTCATAAATTGTTACATGAAATCCAGCATTTTTAAAAATATATGCGCATGCAGCCCCTGCTAAACCTGCGCCAACAATTGCAATATTCATGGTTAAAACCTTTCCAGCAAGGTAATGAACGTACAACCAACCCCAAATATTTTCAACAAAACCACCCTTCTATTCTTAAAAATATCATTTGTATGGTGGTCATATTATGCAGCAACCTACTTTTAGGAATCACTAAGGTTTTTCAGTTTGTATAATAAATCATGCGCTTGCTTAGGTGAAAGCTCGTCAACATTTTGTTTTCTAAGTATATCAATCGCAGGATGATCTTTAGGGGCAATAAAAACATTATTAGCAATTTCAGCTTCCACAATTTCAGCATCTATATGATGTGTTGTAACGGTTTGTGTGAATTGGTTAGCTTTTTTCAACACAGCTTCTGGTAAACCGGCCAATTTTGCTACATTTAAACCATATGATTTATCCGTATGACCAGGTATCACCTTATGGGTAAAAATAAGGTCATCATTGTGGTGTAAAATTTCTAAAGTAAGGGTTGTAATAGCAACTTTTTGGGTAAGCTCTTTTAATTCGTGGTAGTGGGTTGCAAAAAGGCAACGACACTTTATATCTTCAATAACATACAATGATATTGCTTTTGCAAGGGCGTAACCATCGGTGGTAGAGGTTCCCCTACCAATTTCATCAAAAATTACAAAAGATTTTTCTGTCGCTTGATTTAAAATCATGGCAGTTTCGCTCATTTCCACCATGAAAGTAGATTTACCTTGAGCCAAATCATCCCCTGCACCAACACGACTAAATATACAGTCAACTTCACCAATAACCGCTTTTTCCGCAGGTACATGCAAGCCACAATGGGCTAGCCATATAATTAAAGCATTTTGTCTAAGATATGTACTTTTTCCAGCCATATTAGGCCCCGTAAGTAGGGCAAAGGGCAACTGCAAATTGCAATCATTAGGTGTAAAAGACTGCATAACTTTTTCCACAACAGGATGCCGACCCTTTGTAATATGTAGGTGTTTATCCTTTGAAACCACAGGGCAACAATAATAGTGATTTTTTACAAAATATGCATGGTTAAGGTGCAAATCGACAAAGCTTATTAAGTGTGCCAACACCTTTAATTGTGGCCCACTTTCTAAAATACTGTTTACTAATTCATCTAGCATATCTTTTTGTATTGCAAGGGCCTGATATTCAGCCGATTGCAACTGACTTACGGTATCCATAAGTTCTGGGGTAACATAGCGGCTTGCATTTATTGTAGATTGCTTTTTCACAAAGTTGTTTGGAACTTTTGCTTCATGAATTTTGGTTACTTCTATAAAATAACCAATTAAATTATTTTGTTTAATCTTCAGGCTTTGAATTCCCGTTTGTAAACGATATTCCTCGGCAAGTTTTTCAATAACTTGGTTAGCATTGGTTATCATAAAACTTAAGTTATCAAGTTTTTCGTTAACGCCTTTATTGATAAAGCCAAGGGATTCAAAACTTGTGGGCAAATCGGTACTTAAATAACTATCTATTTTTAAATGTAAGTTTGTAAAATCTATATCTTTGAAAAAGGGTGCCTGTTCAATAAATGGCTTAATTTTATGGTAAATATTCAAAGCTTTTTGAATGTTATTTAAATCACGCGGAAAAAAACGCTGCATTAACAGCCGTTGCAAAGAACGTTCTAAATCTGGAAAGCCTTTTAAGGCTTCATAACTTTCAAATTCATTTTGTTGTAAAAACCATTGGGTTGCCATTTGCCGTTGCTTAATAATTTCTAAATCCGATATTGGAGCGTTGATATAGCCATACTATAAACG
>CAYGPH010000014.1:29309-30238 GCA_964351815.1 uncultured Verrucomicrobiales bacterium
ATGAAACAATGTAAATTTGTTATTGTTTTGAAAATTAGTAAAAATTTCTAAATTTTTGCGCGTATTACTATCTACCTGAACAACCTTTTGATCACTCACCACCTTTGGTTTAGGAAAAAAGCTTAGTTCTTGCTTTTGTGTGTGTTTTAAGTATTCACACAAAACACCGCAAGCTGAAACCTGCAAATCACCATTCAGGCCCAAACCTTGAAGGTGTTGCACGTTATAAAATTCGCATAAATTTTTAATATTACCCTGATGCTTAAATTTTAAATCGGCTATGGGCTTAATTGCTGAACCTTGTTGTTTGAGTTGCTTAAAAACTTCCATTTGCCAGAGGTTTTCAGGAATAATAATTTCTGTAGGCTGAATTTCACTTAATTTATGAGCTATGGTTTTCATATCAATGGTTTGCACAAAAAATCTACCAAGGGACAAATCTGCCCATGCGATAGCGATTTTCTTTGTATTCGGATCTTGGGTAGAAACCGATGCAATATAATGACTTTTTTTGGGCGACAAAATATTATCTTCTATTACCGTACCAGGGGTTATAATCCTTACAACTTCACGTTTTAAAGGGCCTTTATTCCCTTTTTGCTTTGCCTCTTCTGGGGTTTCTGTTTGTTCACATACGGCAATGCTTAAACCTTTTTTAATAAGCTTTGTTAAATAAAATTCATGGGAATGAACAGGCACACCTGCCATGGGAATAGGATCGCCATCGTTATTACCGCGCTTCGTTAAGGCAATGTCTAAAATTTCAGCCCCAATTTCAGCATCCTTAAAAAACATTTCATAAAAATCACCCATGCGATAAAAAAGTAAACAATCTGGATGTTGTTTTTTTATCGCTAAATATTGCACCATCATCGGCGTTGTAGCTGAAGACATAAAACATATTTTTGTGTGCTGTTTATAACAAAAAC
>CAYGPH010000015.1:0-26771 GCA_964351815.1 uncultured Verrucomicrobiales bacterium
GGGACTCACTCCACAGATTTTATATGATCCGTTGCACTTCATACTTGAATGGGCGTCATATAAAATGGTTATAATTTAGGGAAATTTTAGATTATGTGTGATTAAATGTATTCCCTTGATTTTCTCCGTCATGTTTTATCGATTAAAGCTTCAGAAGACCTAACGTTTATCGAAGCCAGTAAACGTTTCAAGGTAGGCGTTGCAAGCCTTGTAAGGTAGTCTAAGAAGCTTGAGCCCACCCTCAAGCGCAATAAACCTGCCACAAAATCGATATGGAGGTGCTAAGACGCAACGTTGAGGTGCACCCGAATGCTTATCAACATGAGCGAGCAGAGCGCTTTGGAGTTAGTCAGAAAGGCATTTGCTTTGCCCTGAAACGCTTGAATGGGTGAGAGAAATTAACTTATGGAAATGGTATTAGTGTTTCATATCTTTACAGCCCTTGGTGAATTTGAACGAGAACCCATTCGCGAACGCACCAAAACCAGACAATGCTGGCCCAATCCAAACTCTTATATACTTTTGCATAAGAGTATGCATAACCAATCTTGTTTCAAAAGTTCTTGTTTAACTGTAAATCCCTGTTGTTTGAAAGCTTTAATCACATCTGTGCCTTGACGCTCTAAAAGACCAGCAAGAATCACATCTGTGGTATCTTGGCACAGATCTCGAAAATTCGGGGCTAATTGTATTAGTGGCTTCGCAAGTATATTTGCGAAAATAATATCGTATGGACCACCAGAAAATTTTTTGTTTTTATTCACCAAGTGGCAGATAATTTGGTTTTGCACGGTGTTTGTTGATGCATTGCGCTGGGTTTGAATTAAGGCTTCAGGATCAATATCACAGGCATCAATATGGGCGTTTGGAAACAACTTTGCAGCAGCAATTGCCAAAATACCACTACCACAGCCCATATCAAGAATGTTTTTTGGAACACATTTTAAATTTTGTAAAAGTTCTAAACAGCCAAAAGTTGTTGGATGATCACCACTACCAAACGCCGTAGCGGCGTTAATTTCAAGGTTGATTTTATTTTTTTCTTCTGTAGGTTTGTGATGGCTAGAATGAATATAAAACTTGCCTGCCTCTACTGGTGGCTGATCCTTATAACAACGTTCCAACCAGTTTGTATCTTCAATGGGACTAAAGATAAGTTCTATGTTATGCCCACACAAGAGATTTGCAATTTGCCATTTTTGCAGAATATGCTGTTCTTTTTCAGGGGCAATAATTGCATTCATATCAAAGATAGATGCTATTGGCAGCTCATTATCATCATATTCTCCGGATGGAGGCGATGTTTGATCCTCAAGCCAGCTAAAGCTTAACACCTCGTCAAAAATTGCCCTTTCATAGGGTTCAAGCAAATGAAATGGTACCTTAGCTTTAGCCCATAGATTTGTTGTCATCTGTTTCTCCTAGTTTATCCATAATGTTTTCCGCAATTATATGGAACTTCTGACTAATATCCGTATCTGGATTTTCTAACACATGTGGTTTTCCCTGACTAAGGTTTTCTTCGTAAGCTTGATCAAAAGGCAAGCTGCCAATTATTTTTAATTTTTGATCTTGAAGAAAATGTTCAAACCCCTGTCGTGAATACAAGTAATGTTGTTGGTGGCAATGATTACAAGTAATGGTTGCCATATTTTCAATAATTCCGAGCACCGGGACATTAACCTTATGAAACATATCAATCGCTCTACCAGCATCATCTAATGCTAAACGTTGTGGGGTTGTTACAATGATGGCTGCATCAAGGTGAATATTTTTGACCATAGTTATTGGTGTATCACCCGTTCCAGGCGGCAAATCAATAATTAAAACATCAACAGCTACGCCATCATGGCCCCAAATTACATCGTTTAACAACTGTTTTGTTGCACTTTGTACCATTAGTCCACGCCAAACAACAGCTTCTGCTGACTTGATAAAAAAACCCATAGACATACATTTAAGACCATTTTTATGAATAGGAATAAATTTTTTGGGTGGCACAACTTTTGGTTGCGAATTGTGATTTAACAAACTTGGAAGTGATGGACCAAAAACATCTAAATCGCATAAACCAATATTGTAGCCCATATTGCTAAGGGTTAAAGCCAAGCTAAACGCGGTTGAAGATTTGCCGACACCACCCTTACCTGATGCAATGGCTATGGTCTTTTTTACCCCCATTAAAGCGGTCATATCATAATAATAATTTCTATTGTGTAATTACATTTACCACAAATAAAGCGACTATACTAAATACCAAAAAATATTTTCTTCACCTAGCAAAATCGGGCGATCAGTACATGAGCTTTTCCAGCAAATCTTACTATGATCATCTTTATGTAACTTTAGCTATATGTTTCCCTAGCATCATCAAGCATTAACTTAATGCGATCTTGCCCTTGCCATGTATCAAGTTTTAATGTTCCAACCACATCCCACTTGCACTTGTGGTCAAGTAATTTTTTTAACGGGCTATCGGTTACGTTAAAAGCCATTGCTTGTAAGGTTGCACCGTTATCGTCTTTTAACGTTATGGTTGCATGTTTTTCTTTTAAAAGTTTATGGTAAGAAATTTCTATATTTTTAAACAAAAATTTGGGAGTAGGGTTACCTTGGCCATAGGGTTCAAGGGCGCTAATCGTATTTAAAAATGTTTTGTTTATATCTTGAAAACTTATATTTTCAGCGGCAATGTGCAGGCTAGGAACATAATATTGCATGGCATCTTTTGTTTGATCTTCTAAAAAGTTGTAAAAGGCATCGTATTGCCCTGCAGCAACAGTAAAGCCGGCAGCCATGGCGTGTCCTCCGCCTTTTTCCAAATATCCTGCTTGAACTGCCTTGTGCATAAGGTTACCTAAATGAATGTCACTTACGGATCGGCCTGAACCTTTTAAGCTACCATCGTAGGCAGTTACTACAAGGGTAGGTTTTTGGTAAAAATCCTTCAAGCGTCCGGCAACGATACCGATAATTCCAGGGTGCCAATTTTTACTTTGCACCATAAGTATAGGTTTTTTATCTAGATTTTCAGCTGCAATAATAACTTGGGCTTCTTGTAAGGCCTGTTTTTCTAAGCTTTGTCGTTCACTATTGTAAACACATAATGCCTCGGCATATTTTTTTGCTTCGGTTTTATCGTTGGTGGTTAATAAACGTGAACCATAGTCTGCATGGCCAACCCTGCCCCCTGCATTTATCCTTGGGCCAAGGACAAAACCAAAGTGATAAGGAGTACTTATTTCATGAAGCTCTGCGGTTTCTGCAAGTACTTGCAGCCCTATATTGGGTTTTGCTTTGGCGACACGTAAACCTTGTTTTACAAAAGTGCGGTTTAGGTTCGTAAGGGGCATAACATCGCACACAGTGCCAAGCGCTACAATATCAAGATAGTTTTTTAAATCAGGTTCTATGGTGTTTTTAAAAAATTCACCTTGGCGTAAGGCACGGTTTAAAGCCACAAGAAACAAAAAACTTAGCCCTGCAGCGCACAAGTTTTTAAGGTCACTATCATCGCTTAAATCCTCATCAACGCGATTAGGATTCACTAAAGCTACACATGGTGGGAGTTTTTTTTCTGATACATGGTGATCAAGTATAATAATATTTAAGCCTAAGTCATGGGCTTTTTCCAAGGGTTGAAAAGCCGTGGTGCCACAATCAGCCATAATACAAAAACGATAACCCTGACTAACAATTTCTTCCATTGCCCTAACGGATGGTCCGTATCCTTCTTCGATGCGGTCTGGTATATATAGTTCCGTATCAACATCTATTTCCTTAAGGTAACGTCGTAACAGGCTTGAAGATGTTGCACCATCAACATCGTAATCGGCAAAAATGATCATTTTTTCTTGATTATTTATTGCGGTAACCGTTGCTTCTACGGCTTTTTGCATGTCCTTAATGGAATAGGGCTCCGACATAGTGTCTTTTAATGTTGGGTGTAAAAATTTATGAATATTTTCCGGGGCAATGTCTCGCTGAAGGCATAGCTGCACTATAGTTGGGTCTAAATCATAAAGTTCAGCAACCTGATAAATTTTTTGCATGTCTTGGGTTTTTATCTGCCACTGAAACCCATTTAAAGATAAACTCATGATTTAGTCAAATAATGCTAGATTGAGTAGCCCTTCAAAGACAATCGTTGCTTGGCCACACATTTCAAGTTTTTGTACGTCATAAGTGATTTCTAAACTACCACCTTCTTGATTAACGGTTACTGTTTTTTCCGTTAAACCATGGTAATAGGCAGCTGTTGCCGTGGCGCATGCAGCGGTTCCACAGGCTGGGGTTAAACCCGTTCCCCTTTCCCACACTTTTAATTCAATATGATTTTTATCGCGCACCCATGCAAAATCTACGTTCGTACGCTCTGGAAAGGCAGGATGCTCTTCAAGTCCGGGGCCAAATTCTGTAATAAGTTGAGTGTTTTCCACAAAGCACACCAAATGGGGGTTTCCCATATTTACAGCAAGGGCAGCCGGTGAAGAAATGTTGCCCATATTAGCCTGTATATTAAGGGGAGATATGGTTGGTAGTGGCATTGTAATACGCACACCCTTAGGATCTTGATAACAAGTTAACAAACCACCTAGGGTATCAAAGGTTATAGTTTTTTTATTTTGCTGTTGCATTAAGTACTTGGCAACGCAGCGGCTGCCATTACCACAAGCTTCTGCCTCAGAGCCATCAGGGTTAAAAAAACGTACAAATGGTGTGTTGGTATTGGGTTTATCAATAAATATGACCTGGTCACAGCCAATACCATATCGCCGTTTAGCTACATGTTGACTAAAAATACTATAATTTTGCTCGACCAAATTTATAAAAATTGCAAAATCGTTTCCTAAACCATGGGCTTTAATAAAAGGAACTGTTGGCATTATTGATCTTCTTCAAGTATATCTAACACTATTTGTACCAAAATTCCTTCGCGCACACCACGGTCAGCTATACCAATTTCTTTTGCTGGAATTGCATGGCATAAAGCTTTTAAAATCACCGATCCTGTTAACACATAATCTGCACGACCAATACCAATGTTGGTTGTATCTAAACGTTGTTGGTATGTCATTGCAAAAATTTCATCGATCACCTTGTGTAAATCATCAATATCAAGTCGCATACCATCTATGGTTTTGCGTTCATAATGTTCTAGGCCTAAATGATAGGCAGCAAGGGTAGTCATGGTTCCAGAACTGCCAGTTACTTGTAAGGAATTATCAGCAATTTTTTGTGCCAAATTATGTTTTTCAACAAAATCTTGCAGGCGAATAATGATTTTCTCATGTAAAATATCATGTAAATCATTATGATCAACGGCAGATCCCACTGCTTCGGTTGTTGTCACAACACCATAGGGGATAGAAATAGAATCAATCGTTTCAAAAGAAACGTTGGCACTTAAGTTTTGCGTGTTTTTTTCTTTTTGTGTGACATAAGCTATTTCAGTACTGCCACCACCTATATCAAAAATAATGGCGTGGGGTTTATCATGGTCAAGAACAGCTGCACAACCTAATAATGCAAGGTTGGCTTCTTCTTCTGAGGCAATAATTTCTATATCAATACCACATTCTTCTTTGGCGCGCCGCAATAGCACATCTGTATTTTTGGCTTGTCGACAGGCTTGGGTGGCTACAGCCTTTATGGTTCTAATTTTAAAGCGATCTAACTTTTTTTTATATAATGTGAGTGCTTCTATTGTGCGATCTATGGCACTTTCCTTTAACACACCATTTTCTTGTAAGCCTTCACCTAATTTCACAATGCGAGAAGCAGCGTCTAACACACGCCATTGCAAAGGCTTTGGGCGAGCACGAAAATAATTTACACGCAGATCTGCCATATTGAGTTGGGCTATAATAAGCCTACATGAATTAGTACCCAAATCTATGGCGGCAATAATCGGGTTATGACCTTCACATTCAACTATTTGGAAATATTCTTTGGTATTGGGGGTCACATCTATTCCCTTATGCTGCCTTTAAAAGAGAATACCTGGATTTTATGGTTAAGAGTAGTAAAAATCAAAAAGTTTCATTAAATTATTGATATCACAAAAACCTTATCAAATCATTTTTTTCCATGTGCATAAGAATTTTATAATTTATGAGAACAGCAAAACCATTCTTTCAAATCTTTATCGTATCCTGTTATGCAACAGGTATCATAAAACGATCTGTTCTCCATTTCATCTTGTAAACAACCAGCACTAATACAGATATCGTTATGGGGAAACCTTACGCGATCAAAGTACATATACCATGAAGCCATTCCACTTAGGGGAGAATAAGCTATAGCTGCAGTTAGAGATCCTAACCAATTTAAACTGCTTAAGGGACATTGCAATAATGTTGCAGTGCCTTGGCACGTTAGGCACTCTGCTGTTTTCATATAACAATCATCACACCCCATTGCCTTTGAAGAATGTAAATGAAGATAATGGGTTGTTATCGGAATTCTTGAAAGGCCCGCTAAAACCCCACCAGGAATTATACAGCATTGGCATAAACAGTTAATATTTTCACGTTCACTCATTGCTTGCAGGTATGATAAAGGTGGTTGTTTATCAATATTGTCTGCTTGATTTGAAAAATCGCCAATTTCACTAATGGCAGGCTCTGGTGTAACGGGCTTTGATCCTTCTTCAGATGACATTACTAAATCTTCTGCATTAAAAATTTGTCTTGGTAATTTTTTAGGCTGAGAAGAAACGTGTATGCTTCCTTCTTGACTAATTGCATGGGTTGATGGTGCCATACTTTTTGATAAGGCAGTACCATAGGAACTATTAACCGGCGTTAAACTTGTGTTTTCCGAACTATTTGGATTACTCGCAAAAATATTGATGAAAAAAGTTAAGACAAAAAGAAATTTCAACATAAAGTTGCGCCAAATGTAAAATGAAATTTATTTATAGGAAAAGCCCTTAATTAAAGCAATAAAAAAAGTTCTTTTCCATGCCTTCTTTTACCCTGCCAAGGGAAGATACCAACAACCCGGAAAATCTGCTAGGTTGCGTGATGTTTGGTTAAAAGGTTCTTTTAAGGAACCGCCATAATACTTTTTAATTAACTGTTGCCAGTAATTTTTGTAATCAACAATTCCTTGCTGATTTGCCACCCATTCAAACCATTTTTTACCATAGGCCACGTGGGGGATTTCTTCATCGTGGATAATTTGTAGGATTTTAGCACTTTCCGTGTCACCAACTGCTTGAAGATTTTTCATCATAAGTGGCGCCATATCTAAGCCTCTCGCTTCCAATACCATCGGTACAACAGCTAAACGGGCAGCAAAATCGTTTGCGGTTTTTTGGGCAGCTTCCCACAAACCATCGTGTGCAGGTAAAGCACCATAATAGGAGTTAAGTTCTTTTAAGCGTTTTTGCAAAAGCATAAAATGTTTCGCTTCATCGCCAGCCACTTGCAGCCAGTTTTGAAAAAAATCATTAGGTAAAGTTTGGCCTTGCCATAGGGAAAAACGCCCAATAAGATCCCAAGCTAAATCCATAGCATTTAGTTCAATGTGGGCAATTGCATGAAGTACAGCATTTCTTCCGTTTTCCGTATTAAGTTTTGGGCGTTTTGGCATATCCTTTGGGGCACGCAAAACTGGGGTTAGGGGGCGGGTAGGGCGGTCAGGCATAGCTTGAAAACGACTAGCAATTTCAAGGTTAGAAACCATATTTTGCTGCACAAAATGTAAAGTAAGATTTGCCTTATCTTCAGCATCAGCCGTTGTTAAAACCGCCAAGGCTTGTGCTTGTAAGGATAAACCTTTCATTAACCGTTAACTTTTCTTTTTTGTGACGGTTTTTTTTGCTGCAGTTTTTTTTACAGGTGTTTTTTTGGTTTTTGTATCAGCTTTTGCAACTACTTTTTTTCCAAATTTGCGGGGTGGGGCATTTTTTTTCTTTTCAATTAATTCAAAAGCCTGTTCTGGAGTTACATCCATAAAGGTAATGCTTTTAGGTATGGAAACGAACATACTTTGATATTTTAAATACGGTCCAAAACGCCCAACATTAACTAAAATTTCATCACCAGATTCTGGATGTTTGCATAGTTCAAAAGGTAATCGACCTAATTCTAAAGCGTCTTGTAAGGTAGCGCTTTGCATACTTAAACCAGCTGGTAAACTAACGCGTTTTGGTTTTTTTTCATCCTTTTGTTCCCATTGAAAATATGGGCCATAAGGGCCTTTTCGCACAGTAACATCGACACCCAGCTTTGGATCATGACCAAGGGTAATTATATCACCCAGTTCATGCAGCTCTTCACCTTCTTCAGATTTATCAAGCGCCTTGGTGAACGCGCAATCTGGGTAACGATCGCAACCTAAAAAAGGACCAAACTTACTAAGTTTTAGGTGCATACTTCCAATCATACATTTTGGGCATTGCTTGGGGTTTTCTTTACTCATATCAAAGAGCATAGGTTCTAAATCATTTTGTAGGGCAGTTAAAACATCGGTTATTTTCAAAGGCTCAGCTTGTTTTACGGTCCCTTCAAATGGTTTCCAAAATTTGTTCATAACATCTAGCCATGATTTGCTGCCATCAGAAATTTCATCAAGTTCTTCTTCTAGGCTTGCTGTAAAATCATATTGCAAATATTTTGCAAAATAATGCAGCAAAAATGACGTAACGATTCTTCCGCGTTGTTCTGGGTGAAACTGTTTCTTTTCTAACTTCACATATTTTCTATCTTGTAGGGTTTGTAAGAGTGATACAAAGGTAGATGGCCTTCCAATGCCCAGTTCTTCTAATTTTTTCACTAAACTTGCTTCAGAATATCGTGGGGGTGGCTGGGTAAAGTGTTGATTTGGTGTAATTTTTTCAATATCAATCACTTCGCCTTCTATTAATGGAGGGAGTAATGCAGATTCATCTTCTTGTTGTTTGTCATCCTCACCTTCTTGATATAATTTTAAAAAACCATCAAAAACAAGGGTTGAACCTGTTGCTCGTAAAATTGTATTTTTATCGGTAGATAAGATATCAACACCTACTTGATCAAACAATGCACTTTCCATTTGGGAGGCTACCGTACGGTTCCAAACAAGTTCATATAGCTTGAATTGCTGATCATCAAGATATTTCCGCATTTCATTAGGTGTACGCCTAACATCGGTTGGGCGAATTGCTTCGTGGGCTTCTTGGGCATTTTTAGCTTTGCTTTTGTATATACGTGGAGCACTAGGTAAATATTTTTTACCATAATCACTTTCTATAAAATTTCGTGCACCGGTAATCGCCTCTTGTGATAAATTCACGCTATCGGTTCGCATATAGGTGATTAAACCAATGGTTTCACCGCTTATATCCACACCTTCATAAAGCTTTTGGGCAACAATCATAGTACTTTTAGGGCTGAAATAAAGTTTTCGAGCCGCTTCTTGCTGCAGTGTTGACGTAGTAAATGGTGCGGTAGGATTACGTTTAACTTGTTTTTTTTCTACTTTTCCAACGGTAAACTTTGCCCTATCTATGGCTTGAACAGCATCCAATGCACTTTTTTCATTACCTAAGGAAAACTTTGTAAGTTTTTTTGCATCCAAATGGGTAAGTTTTGCTTTAAACTTGCTTTTTGCCTTGGGTAAGCAAAGGGTTTCAACGGACCAATATTCTTGGGCATTAAATACTTCTATTTCTTGTTCGCGTTCAACGATTAAACGTAAGGCTACCGATTGAACTCTACCTGCAGAACGAGACCCAGGTAACTTTCGCCACAATATAGGTGATAGATTAAAGCCAACCAAATAGTCCAATGCACGGCGCGCAAGGTAAGCATCTACTAAGCCGCTGTTGATTTCACGAGGTTTTTGAACGGCATCCTGAACAGCTTTTTTAGTAATTTCGTTGAAAACAATACGTTGCATGGGTAAGTTTTGATATGTTTTCTTTTCCGATAGCACTTCACGAATATGCCACGAAATGGCTTCTCCTTCGCGATCTGGATCGGTGGCAAGATATAACTTATCGGCATCTTTAGCAAGCTTTGCAATATCTTGCACGCGCCTTTTGCCCTGGTCATCTAACTGCCATATCATTGCAAAATTGTTATCAGGTTCAACGGAACCATTTTTAGAAGGTAAATCCCGGACATGGCCGTAAGATGCAATAACCTTGTAATTGCTACCAAGGTATTTGTTAATAGTTTTTGCTTTTGATGGAGATTCCACAACAACTAGAGTATAGGCCAAAGAAGATTACTCATAAATTTTTAATTACTACTAAGGCAAGATAACAATCTTTTATCAAAATTATCAAGCCCATATATTGCTTAACTATATTTTTTAAAACGAAAAGCTAAACATTTCCCTTGTAATTTTCAATGCTATTGGTTTTTTTGTTAAACACAATCATTAAGGCAAGACATGTTTTTTTTATTAAGTTGTATTTTTTTTCTGGCATTTTTTTATTTAAAATACTATAACAAATTGATGCCCAGATAGCTCAGTTGGTAGAGCAAAGGACTGAAAATCCTTGTGTCGCTGGTTCGATTCCTGCTCTGGGCACCATCTTAGTGATTTTGAAACAATAAAATTATTAAGAAAACGTAAATAACACTTGAATTTTTTGATAAATGTTATATCTAATAGGTATATGGTTTTAAAAGTATTGTATTTAACATGATTATATCAAATGACTTTAGTAACATGCGTAGCAAGTTAAATAAGTTACAAAAAACACAGACAGAGCTTGATAAAAAAATTAATAAAACCCCAAAAGCAAACAATGGTGCGTTAAACATGGATTTTTTTCGCGTTAAGAAAGATCGCGATGTTGTTAGAAGCCAAGCTGCCCGTTTACGTTCAATGCTTGGAAACGACACGATAGCATAGCTATTATTCTATTTTAGGGTTTTAATTTTTGTTTGATGCAACCTGGGGTGGTTTATAATTCTCATCATGCTTTACAAGTAGTTTTTTCGCGATAAAAACATTTTTTTTACCTTGCTGCTTTTTTAGTGTACCTTCTGCAATAACCCCTTGGCCTTCGCGAAACAAATCGGGTAAACGTCCTTCGTACCTAACTCTAACCTCTTCAATTTCATCTGTTATTATAAAAAGAATTGTATCAGTTTTTTTTACGCTTGATCCAACTTTTACAATACCGCCAAGCCGTAAATATTTATGTTTTTCGTGCTCACTTAAGTTTTGTAATTGTGCTGGTGTTGTGTAAAAGTTAAGGTCATTTTTTTTCATACCAATAAAAAAAAGTGTAAAGCCCACAAGAATTATAAAAAACAAAAAGAGTTTACGAAGCGGCACGATAATTCTTTAATTTGATGAAAATTTTGAAAAACCAATATCCGCTCCCAAATAAATATGCAAGGGTAGATAGGATCAAAGGAAGCAACATTTCATGCGCTAAATGGTTTCCACGAATAGAAATACTGGCAGGCTGATGCAAGGTAAACCACCAATTAACCGACCACTTTATAATTGGTACATTAATTAAGCCTAAAATTGCGATGTATGATGCTGCTTTTACCGATTGGTTTTTTCCTGCCATAAGAAACCCAAGGTAAAGAAAAAAAAGCAATGCTACGGAACTTAAACGTGCGTCCCACACCCAAAATGTTCCCCAGGCATAGTACCCCCAAAGAGCACCAGAAATAATGCATATAGTAGTTAAAATAATACCTATTAAAGCTGCCGTGTAAGCCAAGTGATGGTAAATAATATTTTTAAAGCGAAGATAAATAAAAGAAAAGCTACCTGTTAATAGGTAAAAAGACATGCTTAGCCAAGCAGCTGGAACATGTATATATAAGAATTTAACGCGTTCTCCATGGAGGGCGTCTATTGGGGATTTCACAATAGCGATAACGCTAACCAAAAAAGAAAAAATCGCAAGCCATGCAAGCATTATTTTAAGCGACTTAGTTTTTCTAAGTAGTTTAGGAATTATGCCATGAAACTTACCAAGAAGAAAAATCACAAAAACTAATAGGCTGCTAATTACCAATACTATATCCTATTATGAAACGCGTCTTTCAGGCAAGGGCGCAGCTTGTTTATTTGCTGTGTTTCAAGGTTTGGTTTGCTTAATATGAATAAAAAGAAAAGGTCATATAATTTGGACCATAATTTTATTTTAACCCATAAATGCGAAGTTTAAGGTTAGGTGATTTCAATATTTTTTAAAAACGATTCGGCCTTAGCAATATCATCAAGGGTATCAACGCTAATAGCATCAAAATCAACGTCTTCAACATTAATATTATAACCTAACTGAAGAAAACGTAGCTGTTCAAGCTTTTCTATACGTTCAAGGTCACTTACCGATGCTTCAATAATATTTTTTAGTACCTCGGGTCGGTATGCATAAATGCCAATATGCTTGAAATAGCTTTTTGCACCATATGGGATGGGGCTTCGAGAAAAATACTGGGCTTTTTTTTGGCCATTGGGCATATTTTCAACGGCTACTTTTACAATACTGGGGTTTTCAATATCATCCTTGTTGAATATTGCTGTCACGAGGGTAGATATTTTGGTTTGTTGATGATTTATAAAAGGGCGTTGAACGGCTTTTAAAACTTCTTGATTAATGTTTAGGTTATCCCCCTGTAGGTTAATTATAAGGTCGTAATCTTGATTATTATCAATTTGACTAAAGGCTGACCAAACCCTATCAGTTCCTGATGGTAGATCTGGGTCTGTTAAAATAGTTTGTATTTTATTGTCAAAATATTGGTGCAATAAGTGTGCAGTTTTTTCATGGCATACTGCAACAATAATTGGAACTTCTAGTTTAAGTGCTTGCTGCACGACATGCACAATAAGTGGCCTTCCGCTAATATTGTGCAACATTTTTTCAGGTAAACGTGAAGAGTTCAGGCGACATGGTATAATAACTATAGGTTTCATAATTTTTAAAAAAGTGCAGTTTAAAAAAAAATTTCGTTTAGGTTAAACATGAAATATAACCTATCAGTGGCACACTGGATATTCAATATGTTTTCATGAAAGTTCTTGTTTAAGAACCTCTGCTAAAGTTTACATCTTCTTAACCCTTTTTGAATATAGTTATGACATAGTTTTACTTCTTTCATGATGAATGTCTGTATACAGGATAAATTTACCAGAAAACTGCCATGTAGATTGGTGTCATGAAGAATTGAAAAATATTATACCTAAACTTGAAAATGCCGAAGCTGTTGAAATTAATGTCACAGATGTGGAACGTATTGGAACACCAGCTGTACAGCTACTTTTATCGGTTGATAAATTTTGTCGTGAATTTAACAAATCAATAATTGTTAAGGGACAGTCAGAAAACTTTTATCAGATCTTTAAAACTTTAGGTTTTGAAAAAAATTACACTGAATGGGGAGGGATAAGTCTGTGACTCGCACTGTACTAACCGTTGATGATTCAAAAACAATTCGCGAAATGGTGGGTTTTACCCTTAAAAACGCTGGCTTTGAAGTACTTGAAGCTGAAGATGGCGAACAAGGACTATCAGTATTAAATAGTAACACCCCAGATCTTATTTTATCTGATGTGAATATGCCTAATATGGATGGTTTTACTTTTGTGAAAGCTTTACGCCAGCTTCCTCAATTTAAAGTTACTCCTGTTTTAATGCTCACCACCGAAGCAGGTGACGATAAGAAAAAAGCCGGTCGTGAAGTTGGTGCAACGGGTTGGATTGTAAAACCCTTTGATCCTGAAAAGTTACTACAAGTGGTAGAAAAAGTTTGTCCGTAGGAGATTTTATTTATGGACATGGATCATATTCGCAATGTCTACTTTGAAGAATGCAATGATTTATTGGTCACAGCTGAAGAAAGTTTAAATGCTTTAGCTGAATCCAAGGACATTGAAGATCTTCATGCTATATTTCGTTCTGTTCATTCCATAAAGGGTGGTGCCGGTAGTTTTGGTTTTAAAAAACTTATAAGTTTTGCCCATAGTTTTGAAACAGTGCTCGATTATATGCGCGACGATAAGCTTGATCCTCAGCAACATCTGGATTTAATGTACCGTTCACAAGATGTTTTATCAGATTTAATTGCTTTAGCTTATAAAAGTGATTTGGAATCAGAGCCTGAAAAAATGCTGGAAGTTCTTCAAATGCTTAATGATTTGATTGGTCTTGATACAAGCACTAATGCTGCAGAAAAAGCAAATGAAGACCATTCTAAAAAAATGGTTGTTATTGAATTTAAACCTTATGAAAACATGATGCGTTTTGGCAATGAACCTTTTCTAATCATAAAGGATTTAATGCAATATGCTGAAGATGATACGTTTCAAGTGCAGGCAGATTTTTCAGATATCCCAGATATCCACGACCTTGTTCCAGACTTTGCTTATATTGCTTGGTGCTTTTCATTTGTCACCTGTGCAACGGAAAAGCAGCTGCATGAACCTTTTGAGTTTGTTGAAGATGATTGTGAATTAAAAATAAACATAAAAAAGCAAGATCAAGGCGCTAATTCAACATTACCGACTGGAAAAAATGATCTATCCACGAAGAAAACTGCTGTGAATCCCGGCAATGATGGAAAAATAATGAATCAGCAAGATTCTAATGCTTCAAAATCTGAAAAGGCCGAACAAAAAACGCAATCGATTAGGGTAGAACTTGATCGAATAGACCTTTTAGTGAACACCGTGGGTGAAATGGTGATTAAACAAGCCATGGTTATTGATCAATTTAATGGTTTATCACTTTCTGGTCAAAACGAAATTGTAAAGGGCTTACGCGAGCTTACCCAGCACACAAGGGATCTTCAAGAAAGTGTAATGTCTATTCGTGCTCAACCTGTAAAAACAGTATTTATGCGTATGCCAAGGGTGGTAAGGGAACTAGCCCTTTCCCTTAATAAGGATGTGCGCATTGAAACAATAGGTGAGGGAACGGAAATTGACAAAACCGTTATTGAACGCCTTGGTGAACCATTAACACACATGATACGCAATGCCGTTGATCATGGTATTGAAAATCCCGATGAACGTGAAGCTGCTGGCAAACCTCGCCAGGGTACCATAAAGCTTAGTGCAGAACATAAAAGCGGACGTATTGTTATTCAAATAAGCGACGATGGGCAAGGTATTAACCGTGAAAGGGTTAAAAAAATTGCTATTGATAAGAATTTGATTCCTGCTGATGCTAACCTAACTGGTGAAGAAATTGATAATTTAATTTTTATGCCCGGATTTTCCACTGCAGAAAAAATTACAGATGTTTCAGGCCGCGGTGTTGGCATGGATGTGGTCAAACGAAGTATTCAAGCATTGGGTGGAAGGGTTAGTATTTCATCTGTTGCTGGTAAAGGCTCTACCTTTAACTTAACGCTTCCTTTAACCCTAGCTGTGCTTGATGGTATGGTAGTAGCTGTGGGTAAGGAATCATTTATTATCCCGACAATTACAATCATTGAAACGACACGTCCTAGTAGTGACCAAATTAGTAATATGCTAAACAGCAATCAAATTTTAAAATTACGCCAGGCAAATATACCGCTTGTATCCTTAAGCACTATCTTTAAAATTGATAAAGCAATCACTGACCCAACAAAAGGTATTGTTGTCGTTGTCGAAACCGAAGGCGAAGAACTTTTGGGTATCCTGGTTGACGACCTTTTAGGACAACAGCAAGTAGTGATTAAAAGCCTTGAGGATAACTATGATCCAATTCAAGGTATATCAGCCGCAACCATATTAGGTAATGGAAGCATATCGCTTATTCTTGATATATCAGCCCTAAGGGAAATGCACATTTCCATGGGCAAGCAACCTGTTAAGCCAGGTTTGATAAAAAATTCTAACAGTCTAACAATTCAAGAGGAAACAAACTATGCAAGATAATCAAAAAAATCTAGAAGTGGATAACACGATACAGTTAATGACTTTTTTTATTGCGGATCAAGAATATGCCATCAATGTTATGTCTATTCGTGAAATTATGGGCTGGACCCCAGTTACATCTTTGCCGAATACTCCGGAATATGTGCTTGGGGTGATTAACTTAAGGGGTAATGTTGTACCTATTCTTGATTTAAAACACCGCTTTGGTCGTGGGCATAATCAACCAACGAAAAACCATGTGGTGATGATAGTTATTGTTAAAGACAGAACCATGGGAATTTTAGTAGATGGTGTATCTGATATTATTACGATTAAAGATTCAGAGATTCGTGCACTACCGAACCTTGATCAAAATAATGAAAAAGATTCCTTGCTTGCCGGGTTAGTAAATCACAATAAAAAGTTAAATGCCATTTTAAACATAGAAAAGGTTTTTGATGAACAGTTTGAAATTGATGAAAATCAGTTAAACCATATACCAGAAAATAACCAGACCGTAGAAGTTACAGAAGACCTGGTGGGAGAATCTCTAAATGGATAATAAAGCAACATTTTTGGATAAAATTTCTATCCGTACGGTTATATATTCTACATTTGGGACACTTTTTGTTTTTTTAGTTGTTATTGGTTTAGCAAGCTATTTGGGTATATCAAACCAAGTGAAAAACCTAAACACGATTCAAACTATTCTTACACCTACTTACCAAACAATATCGGGCATCGATGATGATATCCTGAAAACTGAGATATTAATAAGCGAATTTTCTCAAACACAAAATCCATCAATTATGGAATCAATAGAAAGTCATTGGGATAGTGTTAACACAAAAATAAATGCTACAGAAGAAAATTTACAAACACACAAACAAATATTTTTTGCAGATGAACAAAGTGCAAATGAAGCAATAGAAGTTGTGCAAAGTGTGCGTAAGCAGTTTGAGGAAGTGAAATCTTTTCAGCATGAAATTATTAATGAAGTAGAAAGGCAAAAATCAGCAGATTTCTACTTAGCAAATCAGCAAAAATTAAAAGATTTAGAAAATCAATTATTTTCGCTTTTAGTAGAAAAGTATAGTGGAAATAAGAACGCGCTGTTATCGCTAATTGATAATGCAAACAGTAATTTTAAAAATCAAGTTGCTGATAATGCTTTTCAAATGGAGGTGCTAATTGAAGGATTGGGTGTAATTGCCTTGATTATCAGTGTTTTGGGTATGATTATGCTTACAAAAATGATTTTAAAGCCGCTGAGAACAATTACAGGGTCAATTGGCCGAGTTGCAGCAGGAGATTTGAACTTAAAGATTCCAGCACAAAATAGATCGGATGAAATAGGTGATATTGCGCGTTCTATGGTAACAATACATAAAAAAAGTATAGAAGCAATAAAAATTAAAACAGGCCTAGATGGGGTGTTCGGAAATATTATCATTAGTGATACTGATGGAAAAATTATGTATGCAAACACGGCTGTGAGAAATATGCTAAAAATGCGATCAAGCGATATGATTGCTGAGGTTTCTAATTTTGATCCAACAAACATTATAGGCTTTCATTTAGATAGTTTACTGCAGCACGATATTAGTAATAATCGTCAAGGTACGAAATTGCAAAAAAACTATGGCAACACCATTATTGATTATGCCGTTACACCAATATTAAATGAACTTGGCGATTATTTAGGTCTTGTTGTGGAATGCCAGGATATGACCGATGAAATTATGGTTCAAAAAGAAATAGATTCTTTAGTCCAAGAAGCTGCGGCTGGTAATTTAACAAAGCGGTTGGATATAGCTAACAAGAAAGGCTTTATGTTGAATCTTGGTAATGGAATCAATAGTTTGCTTAACAATATTTCTTCCTTCTTTGGTGATCTTGGTAAGGCAATTGAAGCCCTTGAAAGTGGTGATTTGCGTTACAGAGTTAGTAACAAATATATGGGCCAATTTGCTGAAATCAAAGATGGCTTAAATACAGCTTTTACTAATATTGAAAGCAGTATGTCAGATATCGTTTCTGCAGCAAATGTTGTAAGTAACGTTGGCTACCAAATTAATGAAAGTAGTGCAGATTTAGCAGGTCGCACTGAAAGCCAGGCAAGTTCCCTAGAAGAAACAGCAGCATCCATGGAAGAATTAACTTCCACGGTGAAACAAAACTCTGAAAATGCCCAAGAAGCCAGATCCATAGCCGATCAAAACAATAGTATAGCTGTTCAGGGTGGTAAGGTTTCTAAGGAAGCTATAGATGCCCTAAACCGTATTTCCCATTCATCTGACAAGATTGCTGAAATTATAGCCGTTATCGATGAAATTGCTTTTCAAACGAACCTTTTAGCTTTAAATGCAGCCGTTGAATCCGCCAGGGCCGGTGATGCCGGTCGGGGTTTTGCAGTTGTTGCAGAAGAGGTAAGAAACCTAGCCCAACGGTCTGCCCAGGCATCGAAGGAAATAACAAACCTTATTAATGACAGTTTAACACAGGTTAAGTCTGGTGTTGATTTGGTAAATAAATCGGGTGATACCTTATCAACTATTATGGAACAGGCAAGTAAGGTAGCAGACATTATTAATGAAATTGCTTCTGCTTCTTCTGAACAATCATCCGGCCTTGATCAAATCAATACAGCAATAGCGCAAATGGATGAAACAACGCAACGAAATGCAAGTTTGGTACAAGAAAGTATGGCATCCGCCTCTACCTTAAGTGAACAAACGGAAACATTAAATGGTATTATCAGTCGTTTTAAATTAAATCAGCAGCATTTGGCATCGCAAGCATCTGTTCCTTCAAAAATCAAGCCTTTACAGGATAGTCAATTTAAAAGTAGTCAAAAACCTACGGCAAATTTTGCTGCAAAGTCATCTGCAGAGTCATTTGCAAAGTCATCTGCAACATCACCAGTTCGTTCATCTGCATCGGCACCAGCAGTTTCATTAAATAATCCAAGCGGTGAAATTGTAAAAAGCCCAAGCTTTGATGCCCAGGGTAAATTTAATAATGCTTATAAAAATGATAAGGATTGGGCGGAGTTCTAGGTAATGCAAAATAAAATTGACTCCGAAAGCCAAACTAAAGGAACAAACCCAGAGCGTGAATTTTTGTTCACCGATAAGGACTTTGATAAAATCCGTGAGCTCATATATAACCATGCTGGAATAGTACTGCGTGAAGAAAAACGCACTATGGTTTATTCAAGGCTTGGCAGGCGCCTTCGGGAACTTGAATTGAATACGTTTCAAGAATATTTAACCCGCCTTGAAAAAAATGATTTTAAAGGAGATGAATTTGAAAATTTGGTGAATTCTTTAACGACAAACTTAACAAAGTTTTTTCGTGAAGATCATCATTTTACCTATCTTAAAAATCAGGTTTTAATCCCCTATCTTGAAGCATATAAAGCTGGGAAATGCCCAAGACGCTTCCGCATTTGGTCGGCTGGCTGCTCTACGGGCCAAGAACCTTATACCTTAGCCATGACAATTGCTGAAACACCAAATATTTCACAACTCGATATAAAAGTATTAGCAACAGATATTGATACAAAAGTATTAGCAAGCGCTAAGGCTGGTTTTTACGAAAAAGTTGAAGGTATTCCCCAGGATTTATTGAAAAAATATGCAACCCCTAGCGGTAATGGATACCAAATGAACGAAAGCTTGAAGCGTTTTTTAGTTTTTAAGCAATTAAATCTTTTAGAACCTTGGCCCATGAGTGGTCCGTTTGATGTTATTTTTTGTCGTAATGTTGTGATTTATTTTGATAAACCCACCCAGGCAAAATTATTTAATCGCTATGCTGATTTATTGGGGGAAAATGGAAAATTATTTATAGGACATTCAGAAAGCTTGCATCACGTTTGTGATCGTTTCCACTTGGTTGGCCAAACTATTTATGTAAAGGGAAGTTAATGGAATCACGAAAACCATTTTATGATCCAAAATTTCAGGCAATGTCCGTAACCGTTTTGCCAGGGGATTTTTACACAACCGATAAGGCTGATGAGATGGTAGTGACAATCCTTGGTTCCTGTGTAGCTGCGTGTATTCGTGATAAGAATACAAAGCTTGGTGGTATGAACCATTTTTTATTAGCAGAAGAACCATCAGGCATTACATCTAGCAGCAACCGCTATGGCTCCAATGCTATGGAACAGTTGATTAACAGTATTCTGCGCAAGGGTGGACGAAGGGAAGATTTAGAAATAAAGCTTTTTGGTGGGGCAAATGTTATTGAAAATGCGACGTTAATTGGTACAAATAATATTAACTTTGTCCGTAGTTACCTAAAAAAAGAGAATCTTAAAATAGTTTCAGAAGATTTAGGAGGCAGTCAGGCGCGGCGTATTCATTATTGGCCCTCAACGGGTCGTGTTCTAAGGCACTTAATTCAGTCTAAGGATGATAAGCGCCAGCAGGTTGTTCAAGAAGAAAAGGTTTACAAAGAAAATCTGCGTAAAAAACAGGAAAAATCATCAGATTACGGTTCAATTGAGCTTTTTGATTAGGTGTTGCCATGAATAAAAAAATACGAGTAATTGTTGTTGATGATTCTGCTTTTATGCGTTCTGCCTTAAAGGCAATGATTAACGAAAACCCGAATATGGAAGTGGTTGTCACAGCTAGCGACCCTTATGATGCTCGCGAAAAAATTAAAAATTTTAAGCCAGATGTGATGACATTAGATATTCAAATGCCAAAAATGGACGGTTTATCTTTTTTAGAAAAAATTATGAATTTACGGCCAATGCCGGTGGTTATGGTGTCTACTTTAACGGAAAAAGGGGCCCGTGAAACACTCAATGCCCTTGCCCTAGGTGCTGTAGATTATATTACCAAGCCACAGGATGATTTGGAAAATAATATTCATAACATAAGTAGCGAATTATGGAGGAAAATTGAAACGGCAGCGAAAGCTAAAGTCCAAAGTGCCCTTGGTCAAAATCCGACAAAAATTGCCCATCAAGCTGAATATGATAAGAAAAAAGTGATAGCTATTGGCTCCTCCACAGGGGGGGTAGAGGCGTTATCAAAGCTTGTAAGTTGTTTGCCATCACATTTCCCGCCAATTCTGATTGTGCAACATATGCCACCAAAATTTACCACTAGCTTTGCAGAGCGCTTAGGACGTTTGTATAAACATAACGTGGTTGAGGCCAAAAATAATATGCCTGTTCGGCCAAATACGATTTTTATCGCACCGGGAGATGCCCATATGGAAATTGCCCATAGTGGTGCAGGCTATAGTCTTCAAGTGAATAATACTAGGGGTCTTGTTAAGGGCCATATGCCCTCTGTAGATGTCCTTTTTGAATCTTGCGCAAAAGTTTTAAAGGATAAAACCGTGGGGGCAATTTTAACGGGTATGGGGCACGATGGCGCCATGGGATTAAAAGTATTACACGATTTGGGTGCTAAAACCCTTGGACAAAATAAAGCATCTTGTGTGGTATATGGCATGCCAAAAGCGGCTTTTGATATGGGGGCTATTGATAAAGAAGTAAGCATTAACGAAATGGCAACTTCTATACTGTATTATTGTGCTAAGTAATATTTACTGTTCTGGCGATGCAACCCATGCAAAAAGATAGTACCGATAGCCTACCAGCTGATATCATGAAAGATTTACTCCTTTCATGGTCTAAGCTTGCAGGATTGCACCATAAAACAACCAGTGAAAACACCCAAGATCTTCAGACGTTGTCAAATGTTGCGGAAAAACGCACAGCTGAGTTAACCGATACCTTTCAAAAGCTCTTTCACAATAGCCAAGATCAAAGTAAACGTATGGAAGAATTAACTATTCTTGCACGTTCTATTAAAATTGATGATCGAACCGTTGAATTTAAAGAAGTAGCTGCAACCCTGCAAGAAACGTTTTTAAACTCCATATCAAGTATTTTAGATATGTCTAAGCAAGCTGTTATTATGGTTTACAGTATTGATGATGCCCTTAAAACTTTAAGTCATATTGAAAAAAGTATTAATGCTATCGAAACAATCAACCACAAAACAAAATATTTATCATTAAATGCAACCATAGAGGCCGTTCGCGCTGGAAGTGCCGGTGAAAGCTTTCAAGTGGTTGCTAATGAGGTAAGAGAACTTTCAAATGATACCCAGCAATTGGCAACCAACATTAGAAGCCAAGTAACCAACATGAGCGATATCTTAATGGAATCACAACAGTTGTTACAGGAAGTTGCCCGTATTGATATGAGCGAAAATATCCTTGCAAAAGACCAGATGGATCAAATGATGATGTGCTTGGTTGATAACAGTAACCGCATGATGGAAATTATGGATGTTGCTAAAAAATCTAATGCCGATTTTTCTAAAACCGCATCTGAACTTATACGTGGTGCTCAATTCCAAGATAGGTTCAAACAAGATATGGATAGAATTGTGAATGAAATATCTGAAACAAGTAAATCTTTTACCGATGTGCAGCGCGAAACATGTGATTACCTTGATATTCCTATGGAATATCCCGAAGAATCAAAAAATGCAAATACAGAAAATTCTTCGGAAAAAAAACCTGATTCAGAAGATTCCGATGATATTAAAATTAGTAATCGATCTTTACTTGCCAATGAGGCAAAAAGTTCAGAAGAAGATGTAACACTTTTTTAAGGAGAAAATAATTATGATCTTTAAGGTTAATAATGCAGGAGAAAAACTAGAGGTAACGTTTAAAGGACGTCTAACTTTTGCAGATTATAATGCTTTTCGTCAAATTACCGACCTCATTGGCACTATCGATAACCAACAGGTTATTTTCGACTTAGATGGTCTTGAATATATTGATTCCGCAGGGCTTGGCATGTTATTGCTTAGTCGTGAAAAAGTTAGTGAAAATAATGGTTTCATTAAGTTAAAAAACCCATCTGGTCAGGTTAAAAAAATGTTGTCCTTGGGTAAATTTGATAATCTTTTCGGCATCAGCACCTAAAACCTATGTCTTTAGAGAATATTTTAGGTGACCCTGACCCTTTAAAAAGTACGATTTTAATCGTCGATGATTCTCAGCTAAATCTTGACATTGTGACAAATTTTTTAAATGGAGCAGGATTTAACAATTTGTACCAAGCCAAGGATGGTTTTCAAGCCCTAGAAATGGTTGAGAAAATTAGGCCCGATCTACTGATTCTAGATATAATTATGCCCGAACTTGATGGTTACGAAGTCATAAAGGTGCTGCGTAAAAAAGAAGAATTTTATCAAACCTTACCAATTATTGTGCAAACAGCCTTATCTGATCCGCAGGAACAAGTTCAAGCGTGGCGGAGCGGCGCAAACGATATCATCCTAAAGCCAATAAATCGTATGGAGCTTTTAAACAGGGTACATAATTTGTTAAAACAACAAATAATCCTGAAAAACTTAAAGCAATATAAAAATCTTCTCAGCGAGGATTTAAATTATGCGCTGAATTTGCAAAAAAGTTTGCTACCAAGTAAAAAATATCTTGAATCCGTAAGTCATAATACAGGGATAGAGATTAATTCTTTATTTGTGCCAGCACGTTTTTTAAGTGGTGACCTTTGGGGTGTTATTGATTTTCATAAACCTTACCAGGTTGGTGTATGGATGTGTGATTTTTCTGGAAAAGGCATTAAGGCTGCCTTAGAAACTTTTCGTTTGCATGCGCTTTTACACCGTATGCCAATGAAAATATTACAAAGTCCTAAAAGTGTGCTGCAGGAACTAAATTCTAACCTCTGCGAACTTTTGGAAGTGCAAAATTTTGCCACGTTTTTATACTTTATTGTTGATTTAAAAGCAAAAAAGCTAACCTATTCTTCAGCTAGTGCGCCGTCTCCTTTGATTTTTAATAATTCATCCTTTCAAATTCTTGGGAGTGAAGGCTTGCCCCTTGGTATTGATAGCAATTTTGTTTATGAAGATAAGCAAGTACATTTTGGTACTAGCGATAAATTAATACTTTATAGTGACCAATTCTGGGAAGAAGAAACACCAAAAGAATTTTTGTTCACGGAAGAAAATATGCCTTATGTCTATGAAAAACATCATGAATCATCGCTTGTCGATTGTTACAAAAAAAAATTCATGGATCATATCTGCGCCGATGATTTAACTTTAATCGAAATTCGGCAAAATTAATTGCTTTCATCCGACATAGGCTTTGAATTTTCACGAAATACTGAATTTAAGGGGAGAGTGGTGCTCGTGGCCAGACTTGAACTGGCACGCTGTGTAACCAGCGACGGATTTTAAGTCCGTTGCGTCTACCGATTCCGCCACACGAGCATTAACTACATATAACAAACTTTTGCTTAAAAAGTAAATCGAAAAAAATGTTTTACAACTTACATGTCATTTTTTTAAAAATCATAAAGAGTTTACTTCTTTATAAAATATAAAATTTTAATTAAATTATTTGGGATTTTTTGTAATTATTTGACTATTTTTTAATATTTGCTATCACTAGACATGTGTTTACATCATATTAGATATGATTAAAAATTATAGGAGAAACCCATGGCACACAAAAAATGGACTGAACAAGAATTAATCCTTGCTAAAAAACTTTATCTAGAGGGTAAGCCCCTAAAAATTATTGCTGAAAGTTTAGAAAGAACCCATACCAGCTTAAATAAAGTTTTAAGCCGTTACAAAATTCGCAATCTACGTATACCAGCTAATATGAACCGCTTAGAAAGCCCAATAGAACAAACAAATTTAGTCGATAGCTTTCAGTTTGATAAATTTTTTGAACACAACAATGCCCAATGGGTTAGCCAAAAAAAATTAGAGCGCATGTTTTTTAAGGTTTTTTCTTCATGCCACAGGATTGGTAATACAGCAGTAAGAGCCTATAAACTTGGTTCAGAATCTTTAACTTTTGGCCAAATGTTGTACCGTTTAAATAAAAAAAGGGAAATTTCTGGACCAGATCAGCTGGTGCAGTTTGAATACAATAGGGTAAAAAACACCCTTCAATTAATGCACAGTTTTATGGTTTATATAAACAATACTAAATATAAGTAAGTAATTTCCTATTTACCAATACACAAGGTGTCGCCGCAAGCTTTAAAAAACTCTTGGTGCACCTTGTGAAGATTGCACATAACAAAGGTATGATCTGCTAAAATACACAAGGATTCTTCATTTGTGGCGTCTGCACCACTTGGAATATCTATCGCAATAACCGTGGAGCTTGTATTATTGATCTCTTTAATTAAATCATTTAAATTTTCTGTTAATTTTGGACTTGTGTTACCAAAAATAGCGTCTATAACAATATCTGACTTTTGAAAATGATTTATGATTGTAATATTTTCATATAAGCTGTCAATAATTTTAAGGCGATCCTGAAAATGTGCGAGGGGGTTTTTCAAAACTTGGAGGATCTTAATTTGTTTTGCATGCTGTGCCAAATGTTGGGCTAAAAGTAAACCTTGATAGCCATTATTACCTGGCCCAACACAAATGGTTATGGAATCACTATCTAGTGGGCCTAATAAGCGCAACATATGCTGTACTGCTGCCGAAGCATTTGCTTCAAATGAGACTAACTCTGTTCCAGATAAATTATTACTTTGATTTTTCAGATCCTTGTTACTTATTGGATGAAGTAATTTTGTTGCCATAATTTGCCTATAATATTTCTATCTCTATAACTATGTTATGTTTTTGAATTTTTTTCCATCAAAAAACTTAAAAAAGTACAAAAAAAATTCACTAGTTAATTAATCTTGAAAGGGTTATAAAAAATTATCAATGGCTTTTTTTATTTTTTTGCTAAATTTGTTTCTTTTTATAAACTACACCCTTAGGTTTATAACCTTTTTGTGCTTTTTCAGTGCCATGTTTTGTGGTTTAAGAAAATTGTTGCATATTTATCAACATTTCATTTTATGTTTACGTATGAAAATTCTTGACCTAAACACCGCAAAAGAGTTATAAATAACTTCATTGGGTCCTTAGCTCAGTTGGTAGAGCACCTGACTTTTAATCAGGGTGTCACAGGTTCGAATCCTGTAGGACCCACCACAGCAATATAAATGACAAATCGTTTTTCTTTTATTATCGAATACAATGGTACCAACTACTGCGGTTGGCAGCGGCAAACTGCCGTTGATACTATTCAGCAAACGTTGGAAAATATTTTATCAAACATAGTAAAGCATCCGGTTGTGCTCCATGTGGCAGGACGAACAGATGCAGGTGTGCATGCTTCTGCCCAGGTCGCCCATGCTGATCTCATTTGGGAGAGTGAAAATACCCATAAATTAATCGAAAGTATTAATCACTTCTGTAAAGGCAAAGGTATTGCAGTTATTAAGTGCTGTAAGGTTGCTAGTGATTTTCACGCAAGATTTTCTGCTATTGGTCGAGAATACCACTATTATATCTTAAATCGCCAAGCACCACCGGTAACAAATCCCCACGTTTGGCATATGCGTAAAGCTTTGAATTTGCAAGCGATGCAAAAGGGCGCAACCTATTTAATTGGTTATCATGATTTTTCATCTTTTCGAGATAGCGCTTGCCAGGCAAAAAGCCCTTTAAAAACCATAGAAAGTATAGAAATCACAAAACATGACGATCTGATTATAACCCACTTAAAAGCCCCATCATTTTTACACCATCAAGTGCGCATTATCATGGGTACTTTAAAACTTATCGGAGATGGAACACTTGAACCATGTGCGGTGAAAAAAATTCTACAGGCCAAAAATCGAGCTGTTGCAGGGCCTACGGCTCCTCCACAAGGTTTATTTTTAAGTAAGGTTATTTACTAGGGCGTGTCCCTAATCTGTTTCAGGAATAAGCTGTTGAATTATGACTTTATATGTAAGAATTCTTCTTTGAAGAAGGAAGGTTTTTATAAATGGTACGACGTGTTCTAAATGATATGATATGGGAACAACTGCAAGTTACGATAAAAAAATATGGTTGTCATCGTTG
>CAYGPH010000016.1:0-3072 GCA_964351815.1 uncultured Verrucomicrobiales bacterium
GACCTAAGTTGACCACAAAAGGCCGCCCCTTAGTAAAATTTAAAATTGTATCAACATCTTTTTCAAAGGTTCCGTCAATAAGTTTTTGCGGGGCAAGGTTTCCTTGAAGGCATTGGTTTGATTTAACAGGTAAATCAGCCAAAATTACCTCCTCATCAACACCAAAGGTGATACCAAGGTCACTTAAAGCTGCTATTGCTTGGGGAACACGCTGACGCGCATAATAAATAATTGGGAAATTAGGAAAGGATGCTCTGATAGCTAATATTATTTTTCTTGCAGGCTCAAAAGACCATAGATTAAGCTTGTTTTCTGGCACTTTAGCGGCCCAACTTTCAAAAATTTGTAAAGCATTTACCCCTGCATGAATTTGACTACAAGCATGGCAAATTACAGATTCTGTAAGTTTATCGATTAGTTGTTGAAACAAACTTATGCTTTCAACTTTCCTTAGCAGGTCTTGATTATCTTTCGTTTTACCTTCACTCACCATATAGGTTGCAAGTGTCCACGGGGCACCCACAAACCCAAGTAAAGGTGTGTTTTTTGAAAGTTTCTCACGTGTTTTATCAATAGCATCATAAATTGGGTTTATTTCCTTAGAAAGTTTTGCTGTAAGGATTTTATTTGCATCCAATTTTTCTAGGGTTGGACCAACCCCTGGTATAAACGTAACCTTTTGTCCTAAAAAGTGGGGGATTACCAAAATATCGCTAAAAATAATAGCTGCATCTAGGGCAAAGCGCCGAAGGGGCTGAATGGTAACCTCTACAACGTCATCGATAGTAAGGCAAAACTTTATAAAATCATCGTGGTTTTTGCGAATGGCACGATACTCTGGTAAATACCTTCCTGCCTGGCGCATCATCCACACAGGTTTTTCTTGGGTAATTATTCCCTTTAAATTATCAAGTAATAACATAATAAATATATATATAAGTTTTTGTAGTGGTTAGTAGATGGCTGTGAATATTGAGGATAACAAGTTATTCAAAAGTTGCCTACAAGTTTACCCACATGTTAATGGCTTTAGCAAACCCGATTTTTAATGGTGTCTGAAATATTATACACCGGGATGAATGATTTTTAAAAAGTCCACAACATATTACCTTTTAAGCATCTTAAGCCTGTTGATATCTAATCACTTGTGCACACCCCATGTTTGCCCCCAAACAATTCATAAAGCACAGCCTAATTTATTCACAAACTTATGCACAGTTTTTTTAATTAAGGTAAGTTCAAACAGTTTAACTTTTATCACCTGGCAAAACGTTTAGGAATAAAACCATCAAGCGTGCCAGAAACATTTAGGTCAAGCTGCTTATAAACGCTACCATTTGGCAGTATAATAGCGCTTATACCGTTGTTAGCGCAGCGAAGAATGGGCAACCCAAGCTCTATAGCACGAACCTGAGCTATTTTCAGGTGCTGGTGGGGCCCAACGGAATTACCAAACCAACTATCGTTGGTAACGTTTACAATAAAGTCGGGCCGGTCATTTTTTAAGTGTGCTGTAAACGGAAAGGCTGATTCAAAACATATTTGTGGCGCAAACGTTAAACCAAAACTTAGTTCGTATGTTTTTGGACCATTACCTAGATCGTAATCTATACCCCTGCTAACAATACTTTCAAAGGGCAGATATTTTTTTAGGGGAATATATTCGCCCAAGGGTACTAAAATATTTTTATGGTAAACATTCAAAAGTTTAGAATTTTGAAAATAATATAAGCTGTTGTGAAGCTTAAGGGGACCAGGAATATAATAAATTCCACCCATTAAAAAATCCTTTACCCTTGTTTCTGTGGCTATATGGCTTGCGATGTCGGGCTGCCTGTTTGCTGCAAAAGGCAGCGCAGCTTCGGGCCAAATCAGTAAATCAACGGGTTTTGGTGTTTTGTTTTCACTAAGGGCAAGGTAGGTGTTTAGGTTTTCCTGAAACTTATGAGAATCGGCCTTGTCTAATGTTGAAAAAGAAGGTTGCACCATGCGAACGGTAAACTTATGAAATGAAACAGGTTTTTTAAGCTGTGTGTAACCCCATGCCCATAGACCTACAAAAACTAAGCAGATAGCTATATATTTAGTAGGTTTAAAACGATATAGGCTTGCTATAAAAACCATGGTTAATAAACTTAAACCATAAACACTTATATATTGGGTGATTTGAAGAATTTCCAACCCCCAAATATAGCCGCTTAGGTTCCATGGAAAGGGTAAAAAAACATAAGATTGAAAAATCTGGCTAGCAAAAAACAAAAAGGAAAAAACATAAGGAAAATAGGGGTGATTTCTTAAATATAAAGCCGGAAATGTGAACGCGCTGTACAGTATGCCTGCATATATTGCTGCGCCAAAAGTACCTAACGGAACATAGTACCATTGGCCAATAGCGTTAAAAGACAGCCCTATCCAATATATTTGCACACTGGCAAAAACAGCAAAAAAAAGAAAACATTGAATAAAGCATTTTTTTTTAGACCTTGCGTTTTCTAAAACATGCCAAAGGTTTAAAAATGCCAGGCCATAGAGCACTGGGAAATTATAAGGCGCAAAACAAAAAAATGTTGATGCTGCAAAAATCATTTGCCGAAAGACTGATCCCTTACTAGGATATATTTTAGTTATAAAACTCACTTTTTGATGAATGTTATTAAATCGTAATTACCTTACAAGTTTTTTTTTCCTTTGCCTACTTACTGCACAGCCTGTTTTTTCAAAAAAAAATACTGCTAATGAAACGCAGCAAAAACAGATCTATGCACAAAACTTGGTACAACGTTTACTGAAAGAAGTGCACGATACCTTGCAAAAATATAAAGATAATGAAGCGGCAAAAAAACATACGGTTGAAATTTTTTTTAAATACCTAAACACAACCAAAATGGCGGACATTGTATTTCCTGCAGCGAAAAAGCTAAAAGAAAAAGAACATTCTAAAGTTGTAAGCTTTATGATTGACGAACTAACCAACATTTATGGTAAAGATCATATCCTAGACGCTGTTCGCGAGGCTTTAGCCCTTAAAAAAGAGACCGTTGACACAAAGTTGCAAAAAAATGGATCCCATAG
>CAYGPH010000016.1:3082-26607 GCA_964351815.1 uncultured Verrucomicrobiales bacterium
ATGTTATTACCACCTTTTCAACGAATACAGGCAAAAAAACAAAAATTGTTTGGGCTGTAGATGGTGTTGAAAAAGGTAAAATTTACAATATTACAATTGAAGGTATTAACCAGCTGGTGTCTTTACGAAAAAAACACTCAAAAGAATCAAGAAATCCAGCATTGCTAAGAGCTCTGGTAAGTTCGCAAGGGAACAAAGGGTAAGCATGGAACAAACAGCTTTATTTAATGTCAACAAAAAAAAACCTACTCAAGTGCCTGTAGTCCAGAAAAAAACTTTTCCCGTGGTGAACTTAAAAACAGGATTAGAAACCAACAAAATTCAAACTGAAGGTATAATGTACTTGCGTTTGCTTATGTCGCGTGCTGCAAAAGCAAACAACACAGGGCTGTTCTTAAAAATAGTTCAGTCAGAAGCGAATATTAAGCGTGGCTTGAGAACACCAAATCAAGCCGTTAGGGAAGCTTTTCTTCAATCTTTTGCTTAGTTGTTATTTTTCCAGCTAGAGCTTTTTCTGGCTTTAACTGTTTTTTATTTTCAACAATTGCAAAAAGCTTATCGCTGATATCAATTTTTTGACTTGGCTTTTGTTTTGGTTGGTTTTTATTGTTTTTTTGATTAGGTTTGATTCTAATTGGCATGCAGCTTGGGCAAGGGGGGCATTTCACGTTTTTTTCTTTTTTTTCAAAAAAATTTTTAAAATTTTTGTTTAACCATTTCATGTGATCATAATAATCATTACAGCGGTACATTTTTTCTGCATATTGGTGTGGTTCATAGTTTTTTGTAAGGTCCACAAGAATTTTTTCGACCTCACTAATGCTGTGGTCTAATATGGGTGCTAATGTAGTGTTCGTTTCTTTTTTTAGCTCAACAAGGTCGCTTTTTGCTTGGCTACAACGCTTTATTGCCTCTGAACCACTGATACCAAAAACTGATACCTGTGAAAGCGCAGCAAACAAAAAGACTAAGGTAATAAATTTAGATGTTTTCATTCTGAATTTTTGTTTTTTACAAGGGTTATGCTGTTCACGGCAGAGCAGTTTGTGCACTCAAAGCTCCAGCATAAACTTTTTTCATGGCACCTGTTGCATTGCCACGGTGAATAGGCCCTGTAGGCAATAAGCTGTGAATATATTGTTATAGCTTCTTCAGGCTTCTGTTTAGACAATGCTTTTGCTGCTAATAAATTTGATTCCATTGTGTTGGGATATAACTTTTGAAACTGTTTTTGTAGCTTTTCTGCTTCTGCAGTTAATCCTGCATCATAAGCAAAACATGTTTGCCAGTATTTAAGGTTGATATGCTTATTTATTTTTACAATTTTATCAATAATTCTGTAACGTTCGATCGCTGATGTTTGTGCATGACAATCAATCCATGTTTTATAGACCTCTTGATCAGGAAACCTTTCTATTGCATTGTTAATTTGCTTTTTGGCATCTGCAGATTCACCCATAGCAATAAGGGTTTGTGAAAGCAAAATGTTTCCCATTGGAAGGTGGTCTAAGGTGTTCGTGATTTTTTTAAGCTTAACCAAATCACGATCTAAAGCCGGCATAGACTGCTGCTTATACATTTCAAGAAAGGCTTTAAACTGCTTAAAACTTTTTTTAGAAAAATGTTTTTCATAAGGGATTAATTCATGGGGAACTAAAAATTGGTTGTTTTTTATGGCGAAATACATGGCTGTGTTTAATAGGGTTTCCTGAACCCAAGGGTTACTTGGTTTTTTTTCTATGGCTTTTAGCAAAATAATCCACAGCTCTTGCCAAGACTTTTCTGTTTGTAGGCATTTTATTGACAGCGCAAAAAACAATTTTAGGGCGTTTCTGTTTTGCAAATCCTGCGCATAAGTGCGGGCTTGTGCATAATTTTTTTGCTTTATTGCAATTAGGCCTGCAAGGAAAAGCATAATTTTATCATTTTGTTTATGGTTAACACATTGTTGCGTAAGCTTTTCTGATGTTTCATAATCTTTCATGATATAGGCTAAAACAGCTTCTTCTTCTTTCTTTTCAGAATTTTTTAAAAGTTTATTTTTCAACCAGTACCAGGGGTCAATAAATAAAATGTGCATTACAAGTGAAAAAAGCTTAAGGGCAATAACAACGCTTGCAACCGCAGCTACAATGATAACCAAGCTTATTGTGGTTAGGTATCCTAAGCCATCGAAAGTGATCTCTACGGGGTAAACCCGAAGGGTAAAAACAAGCGCAGCTGAAAAAACAAACAATGCAAAAATGCAAATTAATTTTTTACGTAAATTATTAATCATTTTTCTTTTCCAGTGTTTCTATAATATTAAGAATGAACTGATCGAAGGCCTTATTAAGTTCTAAGCGAGCATTATAATTTTTAAACCAGGCTGGATCTAAAAAACTTTCGTTTTTTTGAAGTAAAACAGATAATTTTTCATATTCTTTAGAATAAATTATTTTCTTAACCAAATCTTGGCTTATCATATCGTTTGTTTTTTTTCTGATGCTAAGTTTTCCACCAATTGCTGTAATAATTTTCCTTAGCCAGTTGGCTGATTCTGTATTTTCATCGCCCTTTCTTACTAACTGAAAGGTGTTTGCAAGACATTCCATAGTTAAAGGGGGCGTGCTCGCGTAGTGTTTTAACAACTGATAATTTTTCGTGTTTATTATATTTTCCATTAGGCAAGAATCTAAATAATCTATAATGTACGAATATTTTTCACCCTTATCCATACGGTCTTTTAATAAAGTTATTCCAAGGGAAATCTGTGCCACAGTGTTGTCTGCACTGTTAAAATTCATGGGGCTTATATGCCTTAATTTAAGGTCATCAATGTTATCTTTTAAAGCATTTATTTTTTTTTCATGCTCGGTGTGCTTTTTTTCAAAAATTACCTGTGTAGAGCTTAAGGGTTCTGAAGTTTTTGTGTTTTTAAATAAAAAATCGTACAAAAATATACCTATAAAAACAAAGAAGATATTTGAGAAAACCAAGGTTACATAAGGTAAGCACTTTTGCTTTTTATTTTGGTTGCTAGGTTCTTGTGTATCCTGGCTAGCCTTATTTTTAATGGACATAAACTTTTTCCACATGAAGATCTATATTCACCCTAGATGCACTTGTGAATGATATAATTTGTTTTGCTGGAATTTCTTCTTGCTTAGGGGTATATTGCCAATTCTTTATAACACAGTTCTTACCATCTACGGGTTTTTGCCCTTCTTGGCAAGTACCAACCAGGGTTATGTTTAAAGGTGTGGTTTTAATACTTTGGTCCTGGGTGTTTACAATATCCCCAGCAATTGAAATGCGATTTTGCTTTTCATTGTATGGCAGCACCTTCATATTTACGTTGGTTAGCTGAAAAAGCTTTTCTTTTTTGTTGTTCTTATTTGGTTTATTAGCTGCAGTAGGTTTTTTAAATAATTGATTAAAATTCAAAATATCAGGCTTCATGGCAATTAATCCTGCACCAACAATAACAACAAACATTAAGGCTCCAAGGGCAATAACGGTTAAGGCTGACATGCCCTTTTTTTTCAGTTTACTTGCTGGATAAACGCCTTCAGCGCGTATTTCTGGTTGAAGGCTGTTGCTTAAGCTTAGGCTTTTTTCGCCTTCCCCTGCTTTTCTAAAAAGCCCAGAAAAGTTTGTTTTATCAACAAAGTTTTCTGTTTTATGGTTTTTCTTTTCAGCCATTAGTTCATTTTTTGCTACCCACCATTTTTCTTGGCAATTAGCACATGACAACTGCGCACCAATTTTGTGGGTTCCTGGTATGCGTGACATAACAAGCTTTGCAATATCCAAACGGTATTGTTTTTGGCAACTTGGGCAGGTAACAATCTTATTCATTTTAATTAGTTATATATTTTAGTTTTATTCTATAGGTTTTTTATTGTTGTTGCTAGCATTCTGCCCTAATTCTGATAGCCAAATCTTTTCCCAGCAATCGGCGTGTTCATAGTTTGGAATTTCTTTAACCTGACAAAGGCTAGAATTCACTTTTTTGCAGAAGGAGTGGGCTAATTCAGGTGTCGTTAAGTTGTCTTTTTTTCCTACAAAGTGGGTTTGGGGAATTAACGCAATATTCTTGAAATTATCTATTAAACTAGATTCGAATAATGGTTGAAAGTTATGGTGTTTTGTCCACTCTTGGTGGTCTAGGTTGCCTGCAAAGGTTGTAATTTTTTTTGGTTTTAAATTATAATTACTCACAAGTAAGTTTATAATGCTAGCGCCACCTGAATAGGCTACAACTTCAAATTCCTGAAACTTTAGTTGATTCTGATAATGCTTAATAGTATGCAAGACTGCTTGTAAAACTTTAGGATGATAGCGCCCTGTGGTCCAATATAGTGGCTGGCATGCTTCATCGCTCACATACTGACAGGGCCGCAAAATGGCTATTTTTATACACTCGCTGCTATCCATAGCCATTAACTTTAAAGCCATTGCCGGTGAGGGTGTGGGGTTTTCTGTCACAAATCCTTGACTATTTAACACTAGGCCATCGCCTTCTAAGTATATTCGGGCAAAACCCTTGTTGTTAATGTTTTTTATAAAGGTTTGAACTTGAAAATCCTTACCTGAAACTATTTCAGCTGTGAAATTATTTTTTTTTGCAATATTTTGTATACTTGCTTTCCGCATTTCAACGCTTGAACAGGTTGTTAGCAAAAACAAAAAAAAGGGGATGCTTAGCATCCCCCTTAGATTCATAAAAAACATATTCATGTTTAGAATGCATAACCCATTTGAACTGCAGCTGTGAACCCACGAAGCTCTCCGCGTTGGAAATAGCCCGCACGCAAATCGCCAGTCATTTGGTCGTCTTTATTAAATTTCACACCAAATCCAGCTTCAAACATTTCACGCTTAACTTTCGTATCATTAGCTTCTTCATTTTGATATTTAATAGGTGTTGCTTCTTTAACATCGTATGAACCGCCAACGAAAAGGAACGGAGCAACATTTTGGTTCCAATTGTGCGTAAGTGTAAAACGTGTGCTTGCAGTTTGCACATCATTTTTACGTTCTGCCACTTTTGGTACATTCAAACGAAGTGTACTTGTAGATGTTTGTTTAACTTTTGATGTGAAAGCTTTAATTTTTCTTTCAAACGCCGTGAATCCAAATCTTAGGTTTAGGTTCCAATTGTTTACATCGTGAGTTAAATTAACAAACATAGCACCGAACAAAGTGTTAGATTTCGGCTTTGATTCAAGTTTCGCATCGAAGTTATTAGCTCCTGATTTGTAAGTTTGTACATGGTGGTCATTGTGACTTGATGCACGGTATCCCGCAAAGAGTTCAACATAAATGTTTTTGTGCGGAACAACTAAGAAATATGGCATAGCGCCAAATGATGTCTCGCGAATTTTACCATTGTTAAATTCTGAAGTTACGTCTAATTTTGTTGCGTTTAAAGACAAACCAAACAAAATCATATTGTTTACGCGATAATCAAAACCAAGAATAGCAGAGCCCATTTCACCAGCCATGCGTTGACGTAGTGAGCGATCACGCAAACCTGTGTGACCTAGTCTTACCCAGGTGGTCATTTTTTGGTTGCTTCCCGCAGCACGAGCAACATTCACGTCTGATAACGAAACGCTATTGTTATTATTGTTGTTATTGATCATATCTTGTGCACGTTTGTTTAATTCTGCTTGTATCCAGCTACGAAGACCACGTTCTGCAACTTCTCCTAGGGAAACAGCAAGAACAACGGAACCTGGAGTTCTAACTTCACCTTTATTAGGATCAACGTTTTCTACTGCAACACCATTATCGGTAGCAGTTGTATCTTCTAATTGTGGGGGTGCGTAAATGGATGAGCCTAAAACTAGCCCTAATCCAAGCATCTTCAATTGCTTTAATTGTTTCATATTCATTCCCTTCTGAAATGTGTTTATTGTTACAATTTAACGCTAGATAATTTTTGTGTTATTTTATTTAAAAATTTACAAAAATATTTCATTAATTTTTTTCTTGTGATCAAAAAGAAACACATTACGTTTTTTGTTTTTTGAATTGCTTGTTTTATGAAATATTCTTGCACACACCTATTGAGGGGTTAGATGCAAAAAAACATCTTCATTTCATGCCGCTGTTCACATGAGATGCCTTGTCTTATGGGTGAACTCTTTTGTGGACGAACTTTCGTGACGACATAATCTTACATTTCATCAAATTAATTTGTTTCTTTTAAGTTGTTCTGTATGGCTGAGGAACTGAACATTTAACAGGTATATTTGAACATGTTCAATGCCTTGCTAAAGTGTTTTTTAACAGTTTTTATCCTTGTGGGGCAGACAAATGCTTATTCTTCTCCATGAACTTTTGTAAACCCAGGCTTGCCTGCAAAATTATACAGTTTTGTAATACTTGTCCAAGACTGTGTTTTGCTAAAGCCTTCTAATAGATTATTAACCTTGGTGTCATCGGGGTTATTGCATATAAATCTTGCACAAAGCAAAAGACCATCAGTATTTATATCATCGCCTGGATAAAGCTGTAAGCCTTTTGCCGCAATTAATTTTAATTGCCATGGGCTGAGGACGCTTTTTTTCATATTCTCACAAATGTTAGAAATAGCACCTTTACCAATGAAAAAAATATCTACACCAACAAGTTCCTGTTTTTCCATTGGTTTTTCAGGTAGCGAACAATTGGGTATATTAAGTTTTTCCCAATTTGATATGGTATTTGTTTTTAAATTGCTTAGGTTATGAATAATTGCATCGGTAAAAGCACGTGTACCAACATAGTTCTTTTCCATAAGATCACAAGTTTGAATTCTATCCACACTTATGGTGTGATAAATAGAGGCTTCTAAGCGCATGGCAGCTTCTGTTTCGCCTATATGCTTTAGCATCATAACCCCTGATAACATCACAGCCATTGGGTTTACTAAATCTTTTCCAGCAATATCTGGTGCTGAACCGTGAACAGCCTCAAATACGCATGCTTGGTGACCTAAATTTGCACCAGCAGCAACGCCTAACCCACCTACTAGACCAGATGCTAAATCACTTAAAATATCGCCGTTCATATTAGTCATAACCACTACATCAAACATTTCAGGGTTTTTCACCATCATGTGGGCGCAGTTATCAACTATAATATGCTCAGCCTTTATTTCAGGGTAATCCTTTGCGACATCTTCAAAAACACGTTTAAAAAGACCTTCCGTAAGCTTTAAGATGTTTGCTTTTGTCGCCCCATGAACTTTTTTTCGACCTTCACTTTTGGCTAGTTCAAAAGCTAAACGAATAATGCGTTCTGAACCGGTTCGGCTTATAAGTTTAATTGCCGTAGCCACATCAGCCGAAGGTTGATATTCTATACCTGCATAAAGATCTTCAAGATTTTCGCGCACTATAATAAAATCAAGATTTGTGTCGCTATATGGGGTTTGGATACCAGGAATAACTTTTACTGGTCGAATGTTGCCAAATGTTTCTAATTGTTTACGCAAGGTTACATTTGCACTTTTTTCCCCAAAGCCAACCGGTGTTTCAAGCGGACCCTTAAGGGCCACCTTGGTTTTTCGAATTTTTTCTAAAGTTTCTAAAGGCACACCGGTTGCTAGACCACTTTTAAAAACTTCTGCTCCTGCTATGGCCTCTATCCACTGAATACTTACACCTGTTGCATTTATTGCTTTGCATGTAGCTTCTATAACTTCTGGGCCTACACCATCACCCTTAATACACACTATTTCATGCTTTGCCATTTTTCTTATCCTTTTTTTGTGGGTAGGTGAAAACATTGCCGCAGTAAGGGCATTCGATACGATCGACCTTAATATATAAATATATTCGGGGGTGACCTAGGGCAGGGTTGTCTTTTGGGCCATCGCACATAACTTCGCGATCAGTTTCTTTGTCCATAATGCTTATACAAATATTCTATAAGTTTATTTTGACAGAAAAATTGCTGTCCGTCGTCTGGGTTTTTTTGTTCTCTATTCAAGGCAATATCTAAGGTTAGCGGTTTAAGGTGAAACTTATCCTGTGCAAGTTCATCTGCTCCTACGGTGATGGCAAAACTACAACCACGCTTTTCAGCTTCTTTAAATGCCTTGATAAGGTTGTTTTTTATAATAAATTCGCAGGCAATATTATTGCTTCTAAGTTTTTGCATAAGCTTTAAGGCATCTAGCTGATGATCTGCTAAGGGAATAATAGCCACTTTTGTTTTAGGGAGTTTTAATTGACTTTCATCCAATAGCATTGCCAAGCGATCAACACCACAAGCCCAACCAACGGCTGAAACATCTGGCCCACCCATAAGTTTACACAAACCATCGTAACGCCCACCTGCAAGCACAGCGCTTTGTGCCCCCAGATTATCAGACAAAAATTCAAAAACCGTATGGCAATAATAATCAATGCCCCTTACGATACGTTGATTAATGTTGTAAGGTATTTTTAACGCATCAAGACCTTGGCAAACCCCTTCAAAATAAATTTTTGAATCTTCATTTAAATAATCAAGAATTTTTGGTGCTTTAAGGCAAAGATCAATATCTTTAGTATCCTTAGAATCTAATATTCGCAGTGGGTTTGTGTCTAATCGCCGCTGACTATCATTTGACAATTGATCTTTTAAAGGCTCTAGGTAAGAAACGAGTGCTGTACGATAATTTTGAAAGGAAACCTTATCGCCTAAGCTATTGATTTCTAAGCTTGTTTCAATACCTAACTCTTGAAGAATATTATAAGCTAAGGCTATTGATTCTACATCTTCTGACCAATGTTGCTTACCAAAGTATTCAACCCCCAATTGATAAAATTGGCGAAAGCGCCCTTTTTGGGGCCTTTCATAGCGAAACATTGGCCCATAATAAAAAGCTTTGAGCGGTAAGTTTTGGGTTAAACCCCCATTTATGATTGCTCGCACTATGGCAGCTGTGCCTTCTGGACGTAGGGCAACATTATTGTTTCCTTTATCATGAAAAACATACATTTCCTTGCCAACAATATCTGTTTCTTGGCCGGCTGCTTTGCGGAAAACCTCAGCGTTTTCTAAAATCGGCGTATCAAAGCGAGTAAAGCCATAGTTGCGAAGTTCCTGCATGGCTGTTGTGTATACCTTGGCAAATCGCCGTTGGGTATCGCCAAAAATATCACGCATGCCGGTTAGTGGTTGCATTGAGCTTCAGAAGTTATAGAAATATATTGAAGTTTATCCTAGGTGTATGCTGTTGGCTAGATGGCTTAATAAATAGGGAGAACAGTTACTACCATTGCTTTAGAAAGTCAGCAAGAACTTCTGCCCCCTTATGGGCTGTCATAATTTCATTTTTATCATAAACCTTTGTTGCTTTTTCTGATGCATTATCAGAAATAATCCTTAAGGTAGCGAATGGCACACTGTTATCATAACAAACTTTTGCAACGGCTGCTGATTCCATGTCTACAGCAATAGCCTTTGGAAAATTGCGTTTTAAACGATTTTTTTCAGAAGTTTTATCAACAAAGTTGTTTGTACTTACGAGACCACCAACCTTAAATTTTAACTTGTTTGCTGTTAAGTAATTTTCCATTAATTTCTTTAAGCCTTCAAAAGATTGAAAATATTCAGGGTCGCCAGGTGCTTGACCAATTTTGTAATTAAAATTTGTTAAATCAACGTCACCAAAATAATGACTATTTACAAGAACAAGTTGACCAATTCCTAATTTCTTTTCCAGGCTACCAGCTAAGCCAAATGATATTACATAATTTGGGTTGTATCGAATTATTGCTTCTGTTGTTTCGGCAGTAGCGTTTGCGGAGCCAACTTTTCCCTTAAGAATTATTAAGTTACTGTTTTTAGTGTTTGCTTTATAAGCATCTACTTTGTTTTCAACATCTTTACCATTTGGAAATTTACTTTTTAAAATTTGATATTCTTCATCAAGGTTTGTGATGACAACTACGGTTTTTTTATTTGAATCGGGTATGTTTTGACAGCCTGAGACAATAAATAACAAAAAAAATATTTGTAGATAACGCATGGCAAACCCACCAAAATTGGCAACATATTTTATATTATGACACTAGGCTTAAAAAACAGTTAAAAATGATTTCAACAACAAAAAACTGCTCTGCATTTTAAAGGCCATCATCTGCATAACGTTGATAGGCCCTTTATATTAATGAATTAGCGAAATGTCCCTTATTTAGCCAAATAGTTCACCATATCAACCATGCGGTTGGAAAAACCCCATTCGTTATCATACCAAGAAACAACCCTTATAAACCTATCGCCGATAATATGGGTTTGGGTTGTGTCAAAACAAGAACTATAAGCAGAATGGTTGAAATCTATAGAAACTAATGGATCGGTAACTATTTCTAAAATACCATTTAAATTTGTTTTTGCAGCATTTTCCATGGCTTGGTGAATAGCAGATATCGTGGCTGGTTTTTCTAGTACACAGGTTAAATCAACCACGGAAACATTGGCGGTTGGAACACGAATGGCGGTACCATCTAATTTTCCTTTAAGTTCTGGTAAAACTAGCCCCACAGCCTTTGCAGCACCGGTTGAACTGGGAATCATGGATAATGCAGCTGCCCGAGCCCTGCGCAAATCACTGTGCATCGTATCAACCAAACGTTGATCGCCCGTATAGGCATGAATGGTTGTCATAAAGCCACTTTCAATACCAAATGCCTTGTGCAGTGTAGCAGCCACAGGTGCTAGGCAATTTGTTGTGCATGATGCATTAGATATTATTAAATGTTGATTGGTAACGTCTTGGTGGTTAATGCCATACACCACCGTTATATCTGCACCTGCAGAAGGGGCTGATACCAAAACACGTTTGGCACCTGCAGTTAAGTGTTTTGCAGCATCATCGCGTTTTGTAAAACGGCCAGAACATTCCAAAACCAAATCAACATTCATACTTTTCCAGGGAAGTTTTTCAGGGTTTGCTTCAGCCAAAATTTCTATGGGACCCAAGCCCACGTCTATGCTGCTGTTTGTTGTGGTAACTTGTCCTGGAAACCGACCATGAATGGAATCGTATTTAAACAAATGTGCGTTGTCATCAATGGAACCCAGGTCGTTGATAGCCACCACTTGAAAATTTTGGTTTTTATGTTCACAAATCGCCCGTAAAACCATACGGCCAATTCGCCCAAATCCATTAATTGCTACTCTGATCATAATAATATCTTCCTTTGTTGCACGACTATACTTTGTGCTAAAGTTTGCCACAAGCAATCATACTTTTCTAGTAACAATAATGACGATTATTCAAAGACTTGATCCCCATCTCATCAATCAAATTGCTGCCGGTGAAGTTATTGAACGCCCCGCTGCTATTATTAAAGAGCTTGTAGAAAACGCCCTTGATGCTACAGCAACCAAAATTACGATTACGATAGAAAATGGTGGCAAAAGTTTTTTAGAAGTTGTTGATAACGGTTACGGCATGATGCCAGATGATTTGCCCCTGGCATTTGAACGTCATGCCACATCAAAACTTTCCAATGCTGACCTTTTTAAGATCAATACTTTTGGTTTTCGTGGGGAAGCAATCCCAAGTATTGCCGCCATAAGCAAGGTGCGTTGTGTAAGTTATCCTAGGGAAGAAAACCATGCCCATGAATATATTGTAGAAGGTGGTAAGATTATCAAACACGCGCCTTGTAATGGATCCTATGGAACCTGCTTCCAAATTCGTGATTTATTTTTTGCAACGCCTGCGCGCCTAAGGTTTTTAAAATCAGATACCACGGAAACAAATCATATTAAAGATACGGTCATGAAATTGGCCTTAGCAAATCCAAAGGTAGCTTTTGTTTTGAAAACACTAACGCGAAACATTTTTGATTGGCCAAATACAAGCCCAGAACAACGTATAGCCCAAGTTATAGGCCAAGATTTTATCAAAAATAGTACACCCGTATTGTTGGAACGAGATGGTTATCAACTTCATGGTTTTGCAGGGCTTCCGGTATATAGCCGCAGTAATGCCCAAGACCAGCATTTGTTTGTGAATAATCGTTGGATTCGTGATCGCCAACTCATAAGCATACTTCGTGCAGCTTACCAAGACCAATTAATGGCAGGGCGCTATCCAATGGTAGTATTATTTTTAACATTACCCATGGACGAGGTTGATGTGAATGTGCATCCATGTAAAACTGAAGTACGTTTTCAAGATCCTCAGCGTGTAAGAAGTATTATTATTCAAGGTTTAAAACAAGCCTTAAGTGCTGCTAGCCAACAAACACCGGAAATTATGCAGCACATGGCAATGAACTTTATGTCTGGTAAAACAGCTACCGGTCAGCTTCGGCAAGCAAATCAATATACAGCAAAAATAAACCCGTCTTACCAATCCCCAGTGTATCAAGCCAAGCCAATTTTTCGAACGGATTATAATCACAAGCCCATGGCCGGTATTGCCCAATTAAGGAATACTGAACAGCCAGTAATGCTGGCTGCTGAAGAAATAACCCCCAAATCTCTTTCACAAGATAATCCGCAAGATTTCACTCAAGATTTTCCGCAAGATTTTCCGATGGGGGCATCTAAGGCGCAAATTTTCAACACTTTTATTATTGCACAAAATGCAGATGAAATGATTATAGTTGATCAGCATGCGGCCCATGAACGGATTGTTTATGAAGATTTAAAAAAACAGTGGGCTTCAAGCAAAATTGCGAAGCAGCCGTTGATTTCGCCAGCATACGTAAATTTAAAATCACCACAGTTGCTAGATGTATATGATACCAATAAGGAGTTGATTTTAGCCCAGGGTTTTACCATCGATAGTTTTGCGCCACAAACTTTAGTGGTACATGCGCAGCCGGCCATTTGTCATTTAAATAATCTTGAAAGTTTTTTTAATGATCTGCTTGATGATATGGCTGAGGTATCAGATGCAGCACATTTGCAAGAAAAACTATGGAAAAAGCTAGCATCTTATGCATGCCACCATAGTATTCGTGCTGGTAAAACATTAAGTTTGGAAGAAATGAATGTGTTACTAAGGCAAATGGAACAAACCGAACGTAGCCAGGTGTGCAACCATGGGCGTCCAACTTTTGTAAAATTAACCTTAAAAGACTTGGAAAAGTTATTCGATAGATGAAATAAACTTTTTAACTTAAAAGTTCAAAATATCTTTTTATGGTTATCGATCAACAAATACTTCAGAAAAATAATACAGGTTACCCCACTGCATACTACATTATTTCTTTAGTGGATTTAATACCCCCAACAAGATAAAGCTTTATTACCTGGAAATTATATATCTTCTTCTAGATCTTCAATAGGGGGAATAATAGTCTCTCTAACAACTGTTTGTCCATTTAGTACTTTTAAAGTGGTGTCACTTGATACGGTGTTTTTCACCTTTGAGGGGACTAAGCTCATCTCAACGGATCCTTGTCCAGTAATGTTTAACCTAGCTAGGCGCTCTATTGTTGTGATTTGACCTAAGATTATTTTTTTATCCTTGTTAATATTTAAAGTTATATCACCTTCACTTAGATCAAGGTGTGTAATAACTACATTATCATAAAAATCTATAATGCAGTCTTTTGTTGTGCCAATTGGCTTAATCCTACCAAAGTCTCCAGCATTTTCTACAATATACGTTTGATCTGATTTTGGTGAAAATGTGGCATTTTTGCCAACTGCTTGCCAAAGGGTAACCGTTGCACCAGCCGACCAATCAACCGTTCCATAAAAGTATTTTGGTGAATGTAAGGTCTTTAAATAGGTAATTGTATTGCTTGGTATAATTAATGCTTTGTCACCACGAAGCCATCCTTCAAGGGTGCGTATGGGGCTAGCATCAACAATTGTTAAATTTTCATTCAGAACTAAGGTTGCTGATGTTTCAACTGCACCACTAAGTAAAGCGTTGGCATGTTGCGAAACAACATAAATATTATCCATAGGAAGTTCACTTGGAAGTACCAACAAACCTGCATGAATATGTAATTCAGCTTGACCAATGGTAGGAAGCGATATCGTAGCGCTGCTTAATCGAAACCCCTCTGCTGCAGTTAAATTATTTGCGGGCATAAACAATTTTAATTTTGCTGTATTTTCCATGGCAAGGGTTCCGGTCATATCGATAGTTCTTATGCGTGAATCGAATACGGCAAGCAGTTCTTGTAAACCATGAATTTTTATTTCCTGATCATTACCTAGATTAACGCTGTTTTGTGCATCTGCATTTAATGCCCCATCAGAAAAATAACTTGATATGAAAAATGTTGGGTTGTTAGAGGACAAACTACTACTTAGGGCTGTAGCTGAACCATCTGTTAAAAATATATCCGCCCCTGTTTCAATCTTAACCAAGTTCAGTTGTAGGTTTGTGCCGCCAGGTGCACTTAAGGTTCCAGAGTAGCTACTATCACTACTTAATACCGTTAAGTTGGCGTTTTCTGGGTTTGCAAATACTGAATTCGAACCACTATGGGTAGCAAGGGTGTAGTTCTGATCTGTTAAATCTTCACTTAAACCTATAACTTGCACTTCCAAATCAAACAAGGAAAGATCAATTGTTTGGTTATCACCAGTAACTTCAAAGTAACTATGGGATATGGCGTTGGTTATACCATTTGCTATCGCCTCTGCTATATCAATATCAACTTGAATAAGACCACGTGAACTTGGGGCATTAAAATTTTCCACTGTTAGGTGATTCCCGCTGCCATTAATCAAACCTTTTAAGGGACTTGTTTCATTTTCAAAGAAAAGGTCATCATAAATATTACCATTCGCAAGGAGTGTTCCTCCACTTAGATAAACAGTTTTTGCTTTCCCTTCTAACTGGATTGCACCCTGTTCAATTTGTAACGTTCCCTGTGCCATCGAATGCGTTGAAGTTAAAGTGATTGTTCCATTGCCTTGTTTAATAACCCTACCTGATCCATTTAAAATTCTTCCCCCATAGGTATAATCTGAATCAGTTTGTAAAATAATATTGCTATTTGCTCTCATGCGACCAATATAGTGTTCAAGACTATTGGTTACAGTAAGAATAGCAGTACTATTATTAAAAAAATATGATACTTCTTTAGAAGAATCTATTAACCCACGAAAAGTGCCATCCATGCTGCCAATAAAATTAAAGTTTGTGTCTCGCTCCCAAGTAATAGTTCCTAAAATATTATCCATGTCAGTAGAATTTGATAGCTGAAAATCAAGATTTTCTCGATTTATATCCATAATAGCACCAGTTGCCAAGGAAAGTTGGCTAGCATCTATGGTCATGCTTTGTGTAATTTCTAACCGGCCACCATCTTCTACGGTAACTAAGCTTAAATTGCTAAAGCTATTAGCATTTTTAGCTTCTAATGTTGCGCCTGAACCTACTGTAATATTAAAAGGTGTGGCTGAATTAATTGCGTTTAAAATTAGGGTGCCTTCACTAACGGTAATCGTGTTTAAAACATCATAGGTATGGTTCAGGGTATAAGTACCTATACCTTGTTTAGTAATGCTTTGGGTACCTATTGCAACCATTTGGTGTTCACCACTATTATCGGCAAAACTATCGCCATCAGCCATATCAACAGTAACATTGCCCACACCAGTGACGCTAGTGGCAAACATAACGTTACCAACAATTACCAACAATAGTGCTATAATTTTTAAAGGCATAGTAAGTGTATTCAAAATTTGGCCCATGCATAAAATTTAAATAAAAAACACTTAATATCTTGTAAATGCAATAATAAAAACTTAAAAAATACTATTTGGTATCAATGAGGACGTTATTTGATGGGTTCGCCACAATAACCCCAGATGGTAATTTCTGTATAATAATTGTCGAAGTTGTCATGGAAGAGCCACTACCATATAGCATGTTCGTAGAGCCATCTGATATCTTTTTAATAGTGACCGTAACACCAGAAGCTGCACTAATTGTCATTGGTGCGCTAGTAAGATCAAGCTCATGAATAGTTAAACTTTGTGAAGCATGGAAAATACAATTATTATTCGTACCGATTGGTTTTATGTATCTAATTTCCCCCTTATTTAGGAGGGTGTATTTATAATTACTTCGCAAATACATATTTCCCTTAGAACCAACGGGGTAGGTCATCGTTATGTCAGCTCCTGTAGTCCAATCTATAAAACCCGCAAAAGATTTGTCAAAATCGCAGCCCATTTTAGTTACAGTTCCTGTTGGTATAACCAAACTCCCTTCACCAGAAATAGTTCCATTAATAGTTTCAATGGTACTGCTTGGCATAATATTTAAAGGAAAATCTAACTGAAAAAATGCTTCAATTGTTGCAGCACCATTAAGGAAAGCGTTACTACCAGAGGTTTGAATTCTAAAATTTGCTTTTTTCAAACTTGCCGGACAATAAAACAGGCCAGATATAATATCAATAGTACCGTAAACATTGCTGGCAGAAGGTGTAGCTATTCCACCTTCACCACTAAAGAGAAAACCCTCAGTAAGCGCTAATCCTGTATGCGGCATTATAATTCTTAATTTACTACCCGGATCTAAGGTTAAAGTTGCAGAATAATCAAGGGTATGAACCCGTGCGTCACACACTAAATATAATGTTTGGTTCATTGGAATTCGAATATTTATGTCATGACCATGGGTAACAGTTGCTTCAGTTCCACTTCCAAGGGTGCCATCCTTAAAATGGGTTGATAAAATTGAATGCGGAAGTGATGGAGAAAATGGGGTTCCAGAAATTGCAGATGTGCTTCCATTTTCAACTAAATGTATTTCAGAAGCACCATACACAAATCCAAATCGCAATAAAAACACTAAAAAAAGTAATATATAAGTTTTTTTAAGCATAGAAAAAATTTAGTAATTATATTTAATTTTAATTTTAAGATGATTTTTTTAATAAAAGATTAAGTTTTTGTGGGGAATACCTATTTTTAATAATCTCAAATTGAATAAGTGCAGGGTGGCAAAGATTATCACGTTAAGAATTATCCTGAATTTTTTAAATGAATCCCAACAACCAAATGTGTTGGGACTAAACAACTAAACTCATTAGGATATTTTTGTTGAAGAAGAGAACAAGGAGCTCTAATTAAAATAACATTATCGAGACTAACGAATTCATTTTTTATAATTTCTGAAGAGTATTAATTAATTTTCACTAAGATCAATGAAAATGGCAACGTTATATTTAGCATGTAGCGTAAGCAAAACGGAGCATAATAGCAGGTAATTTTTATATTACCTGCTATTAGCGGCCTTCACGGGCAAGTACACCATTCCAAAAACGTTCCAGTTTTTGAAGGGTATCACCCATAATTCGTATCGTTTCATCTCCACCTTTGGAATTAATGTCATCAGTGTGCTTTTTAAAGATTTCATCTAATTTTTTAAAAAGTTTTAAACCTTTTTCAGAAAGATGAATATGGCTTGAACGCCTATCATGTGGTGAAGGAATTTGTATTACATATTCATTTTGTACCATTTTACGCAAGTTATACGATACATTCGAACCTAAATAGTAGCCACGATTCGTTAGCTCACCAACTGATAATTGGCTTTCACCAATGTTGTATAGTATTAATGCCTGTACATTATTAATGTCATAATAATTTTCGTAATCAAGCTCGAGCTTTAGAACATCAAGAAAAAGCCGATGTAACCTTTCAAGAGCTTGTACGGATTCAATATATTGATCTTTCATATCCATAGTCTATATCCCACCATTGGCTTAATAATAGTGACTAATTATTAAAATTCATTTAATTATCTAAATAAAGTTGAAAATATTTTTATCATGCTTCCTAGGGCAATATATTAACCTACTGCCTTTTTACTAAGTTTTATCTTGCCCTTGTCGTCGTATCCTAGAACCTTAACTTTAATTGTTTCACCGACACTCACAATATCTTCCGTTCGGTTGACCCGTTCTGCTGCAAGTTCGCTAATATGAACTAAACCATCGCGACTACCAATGTTTACAAAGGCCCCGAATTCCATGATTTTAACTACTTTTCCATCGTATATGGCACCAACCTCTGGATCAATGGCTATATCTTTTACCATTTTAACAGCAGCATCCAAAGAAGCTTTAGAAAGTCCAGAAACAGTTACGTTGCCTTCGTCATCAAGGTCTATTTTAGCTCCAGTTTTTTCACAAATTTCGCGAATAACTTTTCCGCCAGAACCTATAACATCACGAATTTTATTTACAGCAATTTTAAAGGATTCCATTTTTGGTGCATGTTCGCTTACATAATTTCTTGATAAATCTATGCTTTTTGCCATTTCTCCCAAAATATGAAGTCTACCTTGCTTTGCTTGCTCAAGGGCTTGTTTCATAATATCAAATGTAATACTTGTGATTTTAATGTCCATCTGTAAGGCAGTTACACCGTCTTTTGTACCCGCAACTTTAAAATCCATATCACCAAGGTGATCTTCATCACCTAAAATATCTGATAAAACAGCAAATTTTTTCTCTTCTTTAATAAGTCCCATGGCAATACCTGCTATGGGTTTTGATAAAGGTACGCCGGCATCCATTAATGCCATAGATGTTCCACAAACAGTTGCCATAGATGAAGAACCATTAGATTCAGTTATTTCTGATACAACACGTATGGTGTAGGAAAATTTATCTTTACTTGGCATAAGGGGGTTAATAGAGCGCCAGGCAAGCTTTCCATGACCAACTTCACGTCGCCCTGGTGAACCTAGTCTGCCGGTTTCACCTACTGAATAGGGAGGAAAATTGTAATGTAACATAAAGCGTTCACGGTATTCTCCACTTAAGGCGTCGACAATTTGTTCATCTTGGGCTGTGCCAAGAGTTGCCACAACTAAAGCTTGGGTTTCACCCCTTGTGAACAATGCACTACCGTGGGCACGTGGTAAAAATCCAACTTCAGATTCTATAGCCCTAACCTGGTCAAGAGCACGCCCATCGAGGCGTTTTCCATTGTCAAGGATATCACCCCGTAAAATATCTGATTGCAGGGATTTAAAGGCTTTAAGTGATAACTTTTGATTTTCTTCAGTGTCGTCTACAAACTTTTGCTCAATTTTTGTTTTGGCTAGGTCAATATATTCAGCGCGCGCTTGTTTTTCAGCCGTGTTATAAGCTTTTCTTAAATCATCAGCAACTAAATCGGACACAGCTTTCTTCATGTTATCAAATGATTTATTTGTTTCTGGTTTCGCCCATGCCGTCTTACCAGCTTTTTTTGTAAGATTTTCGATTGCGTTAATCACTGCTTGAAAATGCTGGTGTCCTTTTGAAACAGCTTCTAACATATCGGCTTCCGATAGTTCGGATGCTTCTGATTCTACCATTAAAACGCCTTCTTTTGTTCCAGCAACTACTAGTTCTAGACTACTTTCAAGCATTTGCTCTGGGGTAGGGTTTAATACATGTTTGTTGTTTATAAAGCCAACGCGTGTTGCAGCAATGGGCCCAGCGAATGGCACTCCAGATAAACTAAGGGCGGCTGATGCACCAATAATAGCTGCAATATCAGTATCATGTTGATAATCATATGCTAATACTGTGCATATAACTTGTACTTCATTATGAAAACCTTGAGGAAATAATGGGCGTATGGGCCTATCAATTAAACGTGATCTTAACACTTCTGCTTCAGATGGCTGTCCTTCGCGTTTTCTAAATCCACCTGGAACTTTACCTACGGCATAGGTTTTTTCCTGATAATGTATCGTAAGCGGGAAGAAATCTGTGTCTGGTTTTGCTTGCTTTGCAGCAACAGCAGTACATAAAACAATGGTTTCGCCATAGCGTACGACAACTGCACCATCTGCTTGGCGTGCAACTTTCCCTGTTTCTAAAATTAGGGTTTTGTCACCCCACTGTAGTTCTTCGCGCGCTACATTAAACATAAAATTTCCTTAAATATTTATTAAAATTGATTTTGCCACATATTACCCATTAAATATTATAATTGGCTAGATTGTTTTATAGACTTTGAATTTATCGACGAATACCAAGTGCTTGAATGAGTTTTTGATAACGATCAACATTTTTATTCTTTACATAATCAAGCAAACGCCGACGTTGGCCAACCATAACTAAAAGGCCACGACGTGAGTGAACGTCTTTTTTATGGGTTTTCATGTGCTCGGAAAGATTTTTTATACGTTCTGTTATAACTGCAACTTGGACCTCAGGTGATCCTGTATCTTTATCTTTTATTCCAAATTCTTTAATTAACGCTTGTTTTCTTTCAGCAGAAATCGACATCGTGTACTCCTTTTTTTTAAAAATTAAATACGCGCTTAGGTTTTAAAATACCCGAAAGCACCGATGCAATCGCAATAACATTATTTTGCGATCTTACCACCAATACATCTTGGTCTTTATGGTCAAAGGGTAATCGTTGCCCCATGACCAGCCTTTGCGCATCCTCATGTGATACGGTAACCGCCGGGATGTCGTCCAGAACGGCACTAACACATAACAGATTGCTATAGCAATATATATACCCTTTTTTTATGGCATCTTCTAGGGAAATCGCATTCTTTAGGCTAAAAATACCAACGGAGGTACGTTTTAACTGCGACAAATAGCCTATAGTGCCTACTTTTTTTGCTATATCTTCCCCTAGTGTGCGCACATAAGTGCCGCTAGAGCATTTTACGGTGAACGTTGCTACATTGTTTAGAAAAGAATTACACTTTAGGTCGTATATCGTAATTTGGCGTTTTGGGATTATAAAATCTTCCCCTTTTCTTGCCATTTTGTAAGCTCTTTTTCCGTTAATTTTAATTGCTGAATATTTAGGTGGAGTCTGCGTGATTTCGCCAATAAAATACGGCAAAATAGCCGTAATTTGTTTTTTTGTCGGCATAATCTTACTTTCAGCAATAATTTTTCCATCACAATCGGCTGTATCTGTGGCTTTGCCAAACTCTAGGGTAAATTCGTATGTTTTATAGGTATGCTGTAAAAATTGTGCTGTTTTCGTTGCCTCCCCAATAGCTAATGGTAAAATTCCACTGGCAAAGGGATCAAGTGTACCAGCATGTCCAATTTTTTTTACATTAAGTGCTTTCTTAATTTTATTACCTACCTGGGTAGAGGTTAAACCTATGGGCTTATCAATAATTAACCAACCATCAAATTTTTTCAATTCGTTCATAAAAAACGTTGCTCATGCTCTAAAAGCTGCTTTTTTTTGTCAATGCCAAAAGCGTAGCCACCAAGGGTTCCATTATTACATATAACTCGGTGACACGGAACAACAACAGCAAAAGGGTTTTTTCCTATGGCATTGGCAACGGCCCGAAAAGCTTTCGGTTTATTAATAAGTTGTGCAAGGTCTTTATAAGAAATTGTTTTTCCAAAAGGAATAGTTTTCAACAATTCCCAAACGGTTCGCTGAAAAACACTACCTTGATTGAAGTTTAGTAAACGATAAATATCTATAAATGCTTTTCGATGGCCTTTTAAATAGTTTACAAAAGCAGCATTAATCTTTGCTGATACAATAGACACTTCTTTACTATAGACCATCAAATTTTGTTCAGAGGGCGCGTTCAATTTTATCGATTGTATCTGCATACGATCGTTGATCGACAAATGGACCTGGTCCTGTATAGCTATAGTTATCACGTTTATCATAGGGTTTAAGGTCAAAAGGTCTTGCATCAGAAACATATTCTTCATTTAGTCTTAAATCAGCCGCATCAGGATTTGGATTATCGACAATTGTCGCCTTTAAGGCAATAACCAATTCAACAACATAATCACCCTCACCATTTGCACCGGTCATATCGTTTAAAATAGGGATTCTCTGTAAAGCAGGGAGACCAGATCTTGATTTTGCTGATCGAACTTCCATTAATCCCCCCATAATACCAACTTCTCCATTCTGAAGGCGCATAACGGAATCTATTTCCCGAACTTCGACAACAGGAATTTGGGATTTAGGCAGGGTATCATTTTGTGTGTTTTGGGCTGTATTATTATGAATTATTTGTAGAGCTGGATCATCTATTTTTGTCTTCAAGCTTGAAACTGTTGGTCTCAAATAAAGGATTATTTCTCCCGTTTCAAGGTCAATTGAAGGTTGAACCATCATTATTAAGCCAATGGGTATTGTGTTAATCTGGCTTGTTACAGAAATGTTAGAGTTGTTATTGTTTCCATAAACAAGGTTATTGTATTTTAGTTGGAAATATACCTCGTTTTGGGCGACCTTAAGAACGGCCGATTGATTATTCATGACAGTTATGCGTGGACTTGACAAAGTTCTTACATATCCAAAATCTTCTAAGGCACTTATTAGCCCATCAATTTTTCTTCCTGCTCTGAAATTACCAACCACAAATCTTTGTCCATTTACAAGGGGGTTTAAAAAGGAATCTTCCCTTGCAGTATCAGAAAAATTTGCACCTATAGACCAGCGTTTGCTGCCGTAAACCTTGGCCCAATTTATTCCAGTACGGTATTCGTCACGTAGGTTTACCTCAATTACCTTTGCTTCTATTAATACCTGTGAACATGAAATTTGTTTCAATATTTTTAAATACTTTTCAATTTTCATATGTTGTTTTTGTGTAGCATAAAGTGTTACAACACCACCTTGGCGATGTATCGTATAGGTTGATCCCTTTTCTACAGCTGTTAAATTAATTAAATTCGTTTCAACTTCATCCCAGAAATTGTTAATAGACTCTACGTTAAAATGTCCTTTTGATCCATTATCCCCAGAAGCACCCCCAGATTTGCTGCCACTAACAGACGTTGAGAAAATATCTGTCGCAACCCCTACGTTATTACTGGCTGAGCGCAACATATTAAGGTACTGCAGACTATAGTCCTTTGCGTACATTTCATCATGGGTGATTTTTATGGTGCCATTGTAGTATTCAAAATGAAGATCTGCGATTTCACAAATTTCCTTTAAAAGCTCGATAACGGGCTTTTCCCTTACGGAATAATGTATTGCCCCACTAATTGTAGGGCTTAGTTGTATATCAAGATCTGCCCTTCGGCCAATTTCAACAAATAGTTTGTTTAGGGGCAGAGCTTGAGTTGTGGATAAGGAAACCTTTAATTGTGTTTTTTTTGCAAATTTTTCTTTATAGACAAGCTCGGGGAGTTCGGGTTTATTAGCTTCTACAGCATCTGGAACGGGTCGAGCAAAGTTTTTTGCGTGCGACTGATCTTTAAATGGCATTATGGACTCATGATTCACTAAGGCTTCGCAACCGGAAAGAATTATAAGCGTAAGCAAACTATAGAAAAAATTCATGAAACAACATAATAAGATTAATTTGTTTATAATATTAAAAAAAACTAATTAAAATTGTATTAATGCTGGTGTTGAACTGTTTGCAGTTTAAAGGTACTTTTGTGGCGTCGGTTTTTATTATATTTTTTCCTAAAATTTCTTAGCTTCTGTGCGACAAACAACTGAGAACCTGTTTTTCGTCCGCCCATTCAAGTATGAAGTGCAACGGGTGGTGGCGTATTGAGTTCAGCAAAGAAGACCTCAAAGGGTGTTTTACAATCTAGCACTTTTCTGGGGCGATTGTTCAAAAGATTTTCAATGGCTTGCACGTC
>CAYGPH010000017.1:0-26288 GCA_964351815.1 uncultured Verrucomicrobiales bacterium
TTGCCGCTAAAAGTAAGACTGCTGATGAAGAAGATTAGCATGGGGAATCACTAGCGAAAAAGGCTAAACAACACTTTTCTCTAGCGAAAGACATTCCTTAAGCCGCTAAGTGTATTTTGAGTGTAGTTAATTTAATATTGATTTTTCCTTGAAATATGGTAACCAAGTTATATAAAGGTATTATTGATTATAACCCTATACACCATGTTAAAACTACCTTGCATATGTTTCATACTATCTTTAACCATATATAATTTACAGGCTTCTAGTACTGATGATCCAGTTACACCCATGCAATGGCAAGCTGCAGATGCTTTGCTTTCGTTATCTTATGCACCTAATCAAGCATTATCTAGCATCACAGTACCTATACCATCAATACCATCAACCATACCTATGGAAGAAGAGCATGATACTCCCCAGGGCACCACTACCCACAGTACATACCTTCCCCCTTTCCTTGCTGCCTGTGATCATATAATACAACAAACCGCAGGCATACAAACAAGCGAATACTATCTGCAACGTGCTGCTTATATTAAAGAACATTATACCAAACACAAGAGTACCCATAACAAAAAAACGCTTACCACTATCTGTGAAGCGCACCATAAAAGCAAAAGTGGAGTTTCAGAAGCTATAAAGACATTAGTCTATGAACCGACCCTAAGATCTATGATGGAAGATAAGTGTTACCTATGGGAAATAGCTTGGGTATTAGGTATGAAAGATCATGCTGTTAGGAAAGGTATAAATGTATATTTAAACAACTGTGGTGAAGGCAAGCTGTTTGATAGTATTAATGCTGATATAGCTGAATTGTATAGGGGGAGGTCTCACACCTATAATAAGAAAAGCTATGAATCAAAGGGACCGCCAAAGGCGTTTATAGAGGAACAAGTTTGTCAGCAAATTTCTGAAGGTAAAGATAATCGTGAAATTAAAGTACCTGGTGTGCTTTATAACAAATTATATATTGTATCAACGATGCTAAGGCAGTCTCATGATGATGCTTCATCAGCTGACGGTATTCCCTTAACCGAGGCAACACCATCTGCTGTACCACCATACATTCAAAACCTATTTCCTGAGAAAGACGGACAAGGAAGACATATAAAGAACCCTGAAGCCTTTAAGGAAATGGATAATGCCTATAGGGAATTCTTAATTACACGTTTAGAAAACAACCAACATAGTTGGACTGAGTTTAAAAAGCATATGGAAGAACAAGGTATATGGAATAGGTTAATACGTAAGGGTTTCATAAGAGAGCAAATATACATTTACTTTTATAATCACCTAGAAATACCATCTGATATAGATCCTTCATTACCCGTTATAAGTAGAAGTACAGTAAAAGATTTCGTTAAGACAAAATTTAGGGATCAAGCAGAATGTGGTATTGGTAAGATACTTGAATCCTTATTAGCTCATCATCGAGATAAGCAACTCTATGCTGGTATTAAAAGAGATATTGAAAATACTTTAGCATCGGCTAAAAGAGCAGCAGTTCAAAGTGGTTTAGAAGACGATAATACTCCTACCCAAAGTACACACCTTCCCCCTTTCCTTGCTACCTGTGATCATATAACACAACAAACAGCATACATACAAACCGGTGAATACTATCTGCAACGTGCTGCTTATATTAAAGAACATTACGCCAAAGAAGAAAGTACCCATAACAAAGAAACGCTTACCACTATATGTACAGAGTTATATAAAAGTGGTGGTGCAATTTCAAAAGCTATGAAGACATTAGTTTATGAACCGACCATTAGATCTATGATGGAAGATAAATGTTACCTGTGGGAAATAGCCTGGGTATTAGATATGGATGATCGTAATGTTAGGAATGGTATAAATGTATATTTAAACAACTGTAGTGAAGGCAAGCTGTTTGATAGTATTGATGCAGATATAGCTGAATTGTATTCGGAGAGGTCCCATACCTATAAGGGAAAAAAGTATGAATCAAAGGGGCCGCCAAAGGCGTTTATAGAAGACCAAGTTCGTAAGCAAATTTCTGAGGGTAAAGATAACAGTGAAATTAAAGTACCAGGTGTGCTTTATAACAAATTAAACAATCTAGCAAAGATGCTAAGGCAGTCTTATGATGATGCTGCATTAACAGCAGCTGTTCCCTTAGCCGAGGCAACACCATCTGCTATTCCACCATACATTCATAACTTGTTTCCTGAGAAAGACAGAAGCGTTGGAGGAAGTTATATGCAGAACCCTGAAGCCTTTATGGAAATGGATAATGCCTATAGGGAATTCTTAATTACACGTTTAGGTAAACAACAACATAGTTGGAAGAAGTTTAAAAGGCATATGGAAGAACAAGGTATATGGGATAGGTTAATAAGTAAGAATTTCAGAGATCGACAAATATACATTCACTTTTATAATCACCTAGAAATACCTTGTGATATAGATCCTTCATTACTTGTTATAAGTAGAGGTACAGTTAAAGATGTAGTTAAGACAAATTTTAGGGATAAAGCAGAATGTCATAATATAATACAATTCTTATTAGCTGATCACCCTAATGAACAGCTTTATGCCGGTATTAAAGGGGATATTAATAATACTTTAGAATCTGCTAAAAGGTCTGCAGCTCAAAGAGGTACACAAGAAGAGCGTGGTGAATCACTAGCGAAAAAGGCTACTATTAATAGAAACAGTGATGATTCTTCACAGCAAACACTTTCACCTGTACCAACCGAAAACACAAGCCTTTCAACGGTAGGATTAAATGATGCTACAGATAATGTTTCCTTATCTGTTATAAGTAAACATGAAGTAGATCAATCCATTAACATAGTATTAATGGCTAAATCAATCTGTTCTATTGATGATGTGATAACCTATTTAACAGAGAATTACCCCAATAAAAAGCTGTATGCTGGTATTAAAAAGGATATAAGAAAACAACTTTTTAGAAAACGTGGTAAAAAACCAGCAGTTCAAAGCACTATAGCGAGTATAAATAATGATGCTACAGATAATGTTTCACCAATGCCATTAGAAAATCATCTAGGATCAGCCAAACGTTCCATATATAACAGTCCATCTGCTTGCCTTGCCGCTAAAAGTAATACTGCTGATGAAGAAGATGAGCATGGCGAATCACTAGCGAAAAAAGCTAAACAATAACATATGCTTAGCTAAAGACATTCCTTAAGCCGCTCAATATATTTTGGGTGGCAAGGCCCGCAAGTACAATACCAAAAACTCTAGTCATTACATTCATACCTGTAACCCCAAGCACGCGCGATAAATATTCGGAAAGACGCATAGCAGTATAGGTTGTAGCCACAACTAAAACAGTAATGACTACAAAGCCAAGCTGCGCCATTAAACTTATTTCTTCTGCAGAACGCATGAGCATAACTGCCGTCGTAATGGCACCAGGACCAGCAATAAGGGGAATTGCTAAAGGGAAAACTGAAATATCGTTTCTATCCTCTGCTTCCTCATCTTCTGCGGTTGTAGTAGCACGTAAACCTGAAGGTTTGGCCATAACCATTTCTATTGCAGCTAGTAGTAATAGCGCGCCACCAGCAATACGAAATGCATCGTGTGAAATACCTAAAAAGTCTAGTAAAACGTCCCCTAAAATACCAAAGGCCACAAGTAAAATTAAAGCAATTAATGCGGCTTTATTGGCTAAATAACGCTTTTTTGCGTGGGTCTTACCGTGTGTTAGGCTCATAAAAACTGCAACGGTTATAAATGGATCACTTATAACAAGTAAAGTTACAAAAGCTTTAGAGAAAAAATGCAGAAGATCCATTGCAGCATGTGAAAAAGTAAACTAGCTTTATATTACATGAATTCTTAATATTTTGCTTTAGCATGCTTGTTGAAATTACAGAAAAAACATACCCTGTTACCATAGAGTTACTTTACGGAACCGATCAAAACTTCACGGGCAAAAAAATATATCAAAAGTCCATATGCTTGTTCCATGAAAAAGCTATACCTTTACTGGAAAGATCAATTGTTCGTGCTGAACAGCTTGGCTTTAAACTAAAAATTTTTGATGCCTTTCGACCCCACCAAGCCCAAGAAATTTTGTGGAACCATACACCCAACCCAAACTATATTATGCCTCCAACAAAGGGTTCGGTTCATACACGAGGTATAGCGATAGATTTAACCTTGCTTGATAAGCATGGCCAGGAACTTGATATGCATACACCTTTTGATGATTTCACTACCGATTCGCATCATAGTGCTATTATTTCGAAACAAGCAGCAGAAAATCGTTATTTACTATTAGGTATAATGATGAGTTCCGGCTGGGATTTTTTTGATAATGAGTGGTGGCATTATCAACTGTTTAACCCTAAGGATTACCCCCTTATTACAGACGATTACGGAATAATGTCATGATTGGCGTAAGCGAATGGGTAATCGTACTAATAGCTATTATTCTTCTGGTGCGGCCGAAGGATATGCCGATAATCATGGAAAAATTTGGTAAAATCGTTGGAAAACTGCAAAGGTTTTCACAAAAAAATATATTAAATTCTGTTGAACAGCATGTGGATGTAAACGGTGATAAAGCCAACATCGATAACAACCAAACTTCACACAGGGCACCAGAAAAGGCAAAGATCAATCCACTTAAGGATTAGATATTCTTAACTTTGGTTAAGTGTTATTCAATTTTTCGTATTCAAATTGTGTACAAGTTCATCAATTTTTTGATATTTAAAATTGCGCCAAGCTTTTTTTAAAGCCCTCATTATGGCAAACAAATTTAATCAGAAATTAATGATCTATTGGCATAATGCATAAAGAAAATGTACCTAAACGCACATTCTACCTAGCAAGAATATTAAAATGAATACGCACATATGAAAAAAAAATTACTTTCAAAATTTTACAACAGCATTTTTTTTAAAAAGGATAATATTGTTAGTAAATTACCTGTAAATATTTTTTCTGAAGGTTTTGGTTATCACAACAACCCCGCCATACTTCTTAATGCCGGTGCAGGCTGCCAAGGAATTAGTTGGCCAGATGAATTTTGTATACAGTTAGCGAAAAACGGCTTTTATGTTATACGTTATGATTACCGTGGCACTGGTCTAACAGAGCTCAATTGCAGAAAAGCTGCATATTTTAACGCCCTAGATTTAGCTAAAGATACCTCGACAATTCTTGAAAAGCACAGGAAATCAAAAGCAATTTACGTAGGTTTTTCCATGGGTGGTCAGGTTTCAATAGTTACAAGCGCACATTTACCTAACCAAGTGAAATCTATGGTACTGATAAGCACAAGTCCTGATTTTCGCCAAGCTTTTGCATCCTTTATTGGAAAAAGAATAAAAAATAATTTGTCACAACCTGATAAAGCCTACGTAAGCTGGGCTAGGCTACAGATTTTAAAGTCTGCCGTTTTAGAAGATAATATTGATAATTACTTAGAAAATTGCTATTTACTTTCTGGAAAACCAAGGGATTTTGATTGGCATTTTTGCCAAGACCAAATAAACGAGGCATCTCTTAGAAAAAAACAAGGCAGTTTTATAAGCCATGTTAAATCCATGCGCGCATCACACAATTTACACATGGAAGCTGTTCAAAAAATTCAAACACCAACGCTTATTATTCATGGTCAAAAGGATCCTATATTCCCCATAGATCACGCCATAGATTTACATAAAAAAATTGCCCAGTCCAGGTTAATAAATTGGCCTGATTTTGGGCATTTTATCTACCCAAAATATTATCAAAGAATAATAGAATCCATTTCGGATTTTGCATTTAGTGAGCAAAAAATAATAAAAAAATCTGCTGATACTCTGCAAAATATAGATCTTTAGACTCTATAATTATATTCTATTGTCGAATTTTATGATTTTTGTGCACGCTTGGTTTTTCAGTATAATTAAGCCATATTCACAGAAAAATCCCCATGATCATTTTTCTAATAAGAAAAATTATTGTCCTGGTTAACCCGCATTAAAGATTTTAAACACCCTTTGTTTATGAAAGCAATTACACAAACTCATGAACATAAAGCTTTTTTGAAAAAGGCTAAATATTACTCTGTCCGAAAAAAAAGGATTCGTAGAATGCTAGGATTAAATGTTTAACAATTTTTCTTGGTCAAGAATATGATAAATTTTTTCATCAACATAGAACATTCCAGCACAAACCGATTGAATATTATCTTCTACCGTAGCTGGCATTTTTTCAATAAAATTATCATTAACAAAGCGTACATCCTCTACATCATGAACAATCAGGCTGTAAAGCTGATTCTGTGACTCCACAATAACTGATAAGCTTTGTTCTTTTTCCACTGAACTCTTAACTTCAAGTTCATGACTTGAAACCTTGGCTACTACCTGATGATTTTCAGGATTAGTTTCTTGAATAGCAATTTTTTTTATCACTGAATCCATACCTAAACGCAGCCCCATATCAATAGCGGTTACTATTCGACCACGTAAATTTGCTAAACCAGCAATGTGTGGAGCAGCTTTAGGAACAGGTGTTAGTTTTGGCGTAAAAAGCACATCTTGAATATTTGCTACATCTATCGCTAAAAAAATATTATGTAGGCGGATTCCTAATACTTCGATCATGATAATTCCTCTAATGGGCTAGGAACAATTTTTTCGCGATACTTATTTAAAATATCAATTAAAGTTTTGTGATCAGATTTTTGAACAAAGGCATTAAAACCAGAATCATAACCTTTTTGAATATCCTCTTCACTACTTAAGGAACTAAGGGCAATAACTGGCGTATCTTTCCAATCATCATGCAAACGCAGGTTTTTTACAAATTCAAAACCGTTCATGTTTGGCATTTCAATATCACTCACAATAATATCAAAATCTTTTTGATTCATACAAATTTCCAAGGCTTCATCTCCATCACTTGCTGTACTTACTTTGAAACCTGCAACCTTAACAAGTGGGTGAATAAGGTTCCTGAAAAAATGATTATCATCTATCACCAGAACATGGGGTTCTTTTTGTGAAACAGCTTTGATGTTAGCACTGCGATTAAACCAATCAGGGTATGCCGTTTTTAAATAGTGTTCTGTATCTAATATACTCGTAAGTTCGTTGTTGATCATGCATGAACCAAGGTTACCAGGTATTGAAGATTCTACATCTATGTGGAGTTTTTCTTCTGTAATATCAATAATTTCATCTATCACAACACCAACGCTTCTGCCCATATCGCTAAAAATCAACAGGGGAATATTTTCTTGTTCCGCATCAGAAAAACGCTGTAAAACACTTGGAATGGGGTGTTCTTCAGTGGATAATATTGGCAAAACTGCACCCTTATAGGGAACCACATACTGACCACCCGAAAGTTCAATAATACTACGATTGATTTCTGTGATTCTACCTACTAACACTAATGGAACAGCCTTAACCTGCTTGTTAACACTAAAAATAAGCAACAATACTTTTTCGATGGGGCTCCTTTGTTTTAAAAGTGGAACCACTGAAATTTCATTTTTTGGCACCGTGATAATTTTATTAACAATGGCATTACCATCAAGAATTAAAATAACACTTCCATCACCCAAGATGGTGCAACCGGAAAAAAAGTAAATATCCTTTAATAGTGGTGAAAGGGGTTTTACAACAATTTCTTGGGTGTCGTAGACCTTATCAACAATCAAACCAAAATCGTGGCCATTTATATTAATACAAATAATATACAAATCACGGTTGCGCTGAGCATCAAGCTCAAGTTGTTCTGATAAATCAATTAGTGCAAGGGTTTGGTTGCGCAAACGTAGCACTGGTGATTTATTTATGTATTCAATTTTAATATTTGACCGCGAACTCACATGCACCAATTCACTAACCATAGCTTGCGGAATAGCAAATTTTTGTTGCCCACACTCAAGAATTAAACTAGAAACAATGGTTAAAGTTAAGGGGATTTTGATAATAAATTGCGATCCCTTTCCTGGCACACTACTTAAATCAACCGTGCCACCAAGTTTTTCAATGTTCGTGCGCACAACATCCATCCCCACCCCACGGCCAGAGACATTGGTTACTGCTTGGGCGGTTGAAAAGCCTGCATGAAAAATAAAGCTCATGATCTGAGTATCTTCCATTAAATCAAGCTCTTCTGGGGTTGATAAGCCTTTTTCAATTATTTTTGACTTCAATTTTTGTGGATCTAAGCCTTTACCATCATCGGATATAACAATCATTACATTACCACTTTCGTGGTATGCCTTAAGGGTTATGGTGCCTTCTTCAGGTTTACCGACTGCTACACGGTCTTCTGGCATTTCAATACCATGGTCACAACCATTACGTATCATATGGGTTAAAGGGTCTTTGATAAGCTCTAGAACCTGGCGATCAAGCTCTGTTTCTTGGCCAATCATGTTTACACTAATTTTTTTACCCAAGCTTTTAGCTAAATCTCTGACCTGTCGAGGAACTTTAGACCATGCAGATTCTATGGGTTGCATACGGGTTTTCATCACTTCTTCTTGCAAATCTGTTGTCACAAAACTTAACCGTGACAAGGCAGATTTCATAAAATTATCTGAATTTTTCTTCCCCAACTGCTGCAATTGATTCCTTGTGAGTACGAGTTCACTTACCAAATTAATTAAATTATCAAGCACATCTAAACCTACGCGAATAGATTGCTGACTATTCACCGCTAAAGATTTTGGAGCAGGATCAGGTTCTGTTTTTCGTAGTGAAGGTTTTTTAACTTCTTGCTTCGGCTTTTCAACGACTACACTTTCACCAATTTGGTTTTCAGGGGTTTCTGAAGAAGTTTCTGCAGCTTCAGTTTCGATACTTGCTAGGTCTTGTGCTGATGTTGCAGCGTCTTCTGGAAGGGTCTTTTCTGTATCGGCTTGCTGATCAGCGTTTGTTTCATCATTTTTAGTGGTGGCCTCATTAGTGTTTTCAGAAAAATCGTCGTCCCAGGTGAATAATGGGGCATCACCACCTTGATCTGCTTCAGGAGCAATGGTTTCATTTTGGGGTGATTCATCTTGTGGCTTAGGTTCTTCTTCAGCAAAAAATGTTGGCTCAGGATTTTGTTCAGCAGGGATTTCTGCCTCAGTGTTTTTAACATTGGCTTCCCCCATATTGATAATTTCTAAACAGGCATCAAGCCTACTAATAATTTCTCCGTCTGGACCACTATCACCCTCAGGTTCACCATTTTCCAATGCATCCGTAATTTCTTTTAAGCGATCAACGGCATCAAAGAGAACAGAAAGAATATCCTCATTAAGCTGTAACTGTTCTTCACGCATTTTTCCAAAAACATTTTCCGCTGCATGAGCAAGCTTTTGCAAGCGCTCTAGCCCCAAGAAACCACAGGTACCTTTTATCGTGTGTAACACACGAAAAATATCCCGAATAATATCTAAATTACTTGGGTCCTGTTCAAGACCAAGCAACTGCTGATCTATTTCACCCAGGCCATCATGTGTTTCGGTAATAAAATCAGCAAGTAAATCGTCCATGGATGATGAGTTTAAATATTCCGAACTATTTTACAAAAAATATCTTAATGAGATGTAAAGTTGCAAAAATAAAGTTACTTTGGCCGCAAACGGCGTATTTTTACGTAAAATGCTCCATCGCCACCATGGTGTTGTTTAGCCTTTGAGAACCCAACCACAAGGTGTGCCATGGTTTCAAGCACTTGGGGCAACATTTTTTTTAAGACACTTGGGCGTTCAACGGTGCCTTTACCGGTAATAATACATACCCAGCGACACCCTCTTTGTTGGGCTTTCTGTATAAAAAGAATAAGTTTTTGTTCTGCTTGCTCTGATGTGAAACCATGTAAATCAATACTGGCATCGATAGCTATCTGGCGTAATTCCTTTGGTGATAGTTGCACTAAAAAATATGACTGACCCACAGCAGGAGTACTTATTGGTAAATCATAATTGACCTTGGGCTTGGGCTTGGGCCCTTCACCAATATGGCGGGAACGGTTTGTCTGCTTTTTTACTGTTTTGGTAAACGTTTGCCATAAGTCATCATCATCACTAGATACCATAAAATGTATAAATTACTTTTTAAATTATACAGTGAAGCCTTAAATTATTATGGTCAACACCAAAAAAAACCACCCTTTAAAAGGGTGGTTTTTTTTGAGTTTAGTAAGCTTTATGAATTATATACCAACAAAAGCATTATATTCTTCGAGTGCAAGGCGAATTGCATATTCAACCATGGGCTTATGGCTTGCAAAGAGTTTGAAATCTTCACCTAATACGGTCTCTACATCAAACCATTTTGCTTCTGCAGCATCATCTTGGCCAGTCACTTTAGCTTCAGCTTCTGGTGAGAGTGCAAATAAAGTAGCACGCGTTACCATCCAAGCGTTGTCTGTATTACGGGGATCATCCACATAACCTTCGTATACTGGGGTTATGTGCGTAGCTACAAGATTTTTGTTTTTTAAGTCAGCAAGGCTTAAGGTTGTCTCTTCCTTAAGCTCACGCTCGGCAGTTGCTGTTGTTTTTGTGTCTTCATCAGGGTCTACCATGCCACCTGGTAAGGCCATTTCACCACTATCACCGCGTTTAATAAGTAATACTAAAAGCTTACCCAAATTTTTCTCAACACGAACAACCATTGGATCACCAGCAGGGTTTTCTCCCCAATTTCCTAGTTCACCACGACCTGAAATTCCAGTTTTACCCATATAATTAATTGGGCGGCCCAAATCATCTTGTTCAATAACTACACCGGAAATACTCGCATACGGACTTTTAGAATTGCGTTTTCTTCCTGCTTCAATTTGCTTTAAAACGTCTGTAGGGTCTTCAGGGTCTGCCCATGATTGTGCGCCTGGTTTACCTTCGCCATATTCGCATTCTTTAAGAACAGGTGCTTCAAAAAATTTCGCATCATAGTTTTCAACTTCTTCACCAGCTTTTAGGGAATCCCGTGATTCCGACGCAGGATAAGGAAATCGCAAACCTTCACCAAACTTTGTATGACTTGGTTGCGGCTGTTCAACGTCCTTAACCATAGCGTAGATCCTTTGAGCATAGTTACTATCCATAGAACTTAAACACTCACCAATAGTTATTTCGGCAGCATTTAAACCAAGCACTGTACTCCCTAATACTAAAACTTTCTGTAATATTTTCATCTTTCATTTCTCCTGCGGTAAACTGATTACAGAAAAAATATAACCATTTTAATATCATTAATCAAAATTTTTCTTTAAATTCTAATTTATTTTAAGCCTTTACCGTTGGCGTAATTTTAAAATCACTCTTATCTAACTCAACAAAAATATCGTAGTATTCTCCTATATTTTGCCTGTGATCACCGGGGTTAAGGTATCTGGCAAAAATTAGGGCAATTTTACCATTTTCATATGATGGCTTTATTTCTAAGGTTTCTGTCATGTCTGGAATAAGGTCAATACTAAAAACATCAAGATCATCTCCAGCATCTGCTTTTAATCGACCGGCCTGTTTAAAGTAATCGATAGCTTTCATCTTTTTCAAAGATTTTGCCAAGTCATCGGTGTAGGCAATAACAACATGTACCTTTACTGGTGAATTATCATTAACATCTGCAGTACTCCGTAAAGTTACTTTTTCAATCCAAACCTTTGATTGTTCAATGCCTGCCATGGTTTTAATTGCAGTACAGCCACAAAGTATCAGAAGAAAAGAAAAGAAAATGGTATTAAGTATTATTTTTTTTATGGGCTTGGGCATTTGTTAACCTTTTTCACGTAATTTAATAATTAAATCATGCTTTAAGTAATGTTCAAAGACCTTGTTTTCATTTGCAAAATCACCAACAGACATTCCGTGCATACGTTCTTTACAAGCCGTTGCCGATGAATGTTTACAGCACCTACCTAAAAAACTTCGGGAAAAGTTTACCATTGAAGTGGTTGTTGAAAATTTTGCAGAAACAGAAATTTTACAAAAATTATCTATTAACGATCGCTATGAACTCCTTGGATTATACCGAGGTGTGCCCGTACAACTAAAACAAGACTTCGAAAATAATGAACCCGATACAATTTTTCTTTACCGCTGCCCACTTGTTCGCCATGCCCAAAAAAATAGGGAAAACATGGCAACTTTAATTCAAACAGTCCTAGCCAATGAAATTGGTCACCACTTTGGCATTAGTGAAGCTGAAGTTATTAAAGTACGCCGGCAACTTATGTTATCGTGCCAATCACAGCTTTAGCAGGGTCAGTTTTCAAGTGATTTTAGGCTTTTTCGAGGGCTTTAATACCGGGCAATGCTTTACCTTCTAAAAACTCTAAGAATGCACCACCGGCTGTGGAAACATAGGAAAAATCTTCTAAGTAATCATGCTTTTCTTTGTGACTTAGCTGATTAATTACAGCAGCTGTATCACCACCCCCAGCGATAGTTGTTTTACCGTTTTTTGTAAGGTCAATAAGCAGTTTTGCAAGGGCCTCTGAGCCATAGGCAAAGGGTTCAACTTCATAAACACCTAAGGGGCCATTCCAAAATATTGTTTCATAATTTATAAGGCTTTTGGCAAGCCCCTTTATGGTTTCTGGCCCCACATCAAAAATACAAAAGTCTTTGGGTAGTGCTGCAAGACTGTAGGTACAATCTTTTATATTATTATCTCCATCTGTGCCTAAGTTTTTTGCTGCCAAACAATCTATCGGCAAAAGGAGTTCGCAACCAAAATCTTTAGCAGCTTGAATAATTTCTTTTGCTTCATCTAATTTATCATTTTCCACCAATGATTTTTGCACATTACAACCTTGAGCTTTTAAAAACGTATTTGCCATACCACCCGCTACAAACAGACCAGCAAAACTTTTAACCAAGGAATGCAAAAGGCTAATTTTACTAGAAATTTTGCTACCACCTATGATGCCCATTACTGGTTGTTTGGCTTGGCTGGTAAGTTTTAAGATAGCTTGGTATTCTTCAGCTAAATTGTATCCTGCATAGCTTGGCAAGTATTGGGGTATACCAACAATAGACGCATGCGCCCTATGACTGCATGAAAAAGCATCATTAATGAAAACATTACCGAATTGACTAAGGGTTTTTGCAAAAGCAATGTCGTTGATTGTTTCACTTGGGTAAAAACGTACGTTTTCTAACATAAAAATGCCCTGCTTTTCAGCAATATCCCCTATAGCTTGTGCATAGTCGTTAGGTAGAAAGGTAATATCAAGCTGTGTAATTTTTGCAAGCCTTTCTGCGATAAGCTTTGTAGAAAAATTTAAATCGCGTTCAGCAAAGTGATTGTTTTTTGGCCGACCCTGATGGGTTAGTATAACAACTCTAGATGGCTTGCTTTCTAAAATGGCTTTAAGGGTTGGTACAAAACGCTGCAAACGTAGATCATCTAATATTTGACCATCTTTTATCGTAACATTCAAATCTGCACGCACCAAAACGTTTGCATTAGTAAGGTCTGTTTTTTGAAAAATTGCTAAACTCATGAAAGAAAAACCTATATTTATATAGATTATATTGACAATTTGCAGTCAAAATGGCAAGAATTCATAAATTACATTATTGGTTACAAAAAATATGGCTGAACTTAACTGGGGAATAAAACGTTCGTGCAATGGTTGCGGAGAACGCTACTATGACTTAAAGAAAACCCCACCTACTTGCCCCAAATGTGGTGTTATTGCTGATTTGGGAGCACCCGTTAAAGGCAAACGAGGACGTCCTTCCTTAAAAGCCGTTTTACCGGTAGACGATTTAGATCTTTCTGATGATAAAAACAGTCCTGATGATGACAACGATGTTGTGCTGGAAGATCTTGACGATGATAGTTCACCAATTACCCTTGACCTGGATGATGAAGATGAATAATTAACGGCTGTTTACAGCCATTAATTTTTTTTCTTCCGCTATTTCTAAATGTTTGCTTTTGAACATATCTTTTTGGTGTACAAGTAGGCCAATAATTATAACGCTAGATGCTAAAAGATCATGTAAGTTTAAGGTCTCACCCAGTATAAGCCAATCGAAAAATAATGCGAAAACCGGAATAGTTATGCCGTAAATAGCAGTTTTAGCTGGGTTGTACTGGCGCATTAGCCAGCTCCAGCTTGTTAGTGCGAAAAAGGAACCAATTAGCACCACATAGAGAATAGATAAAAACTCAGACTGCCCAAAGTTATGAATAAAGCTTAGAAAGACAACAGGTCCTTCACTAAGGTAGGCGTAGGCTAAAATAGGCAGTGGTGGTATTAAGCCCATCCAAACGACAACGTTTATCATTGGCTCACTTTTTGGAAAAGTGTTCGTGATATTGTTCGCCACACCCCATGATAAAGCAGAAAACAAGACAATTAAAAAACCAAATACGTTTATTGATTGGTTTTCCGATAAACCTAACAAGACAATCCCTAAAAAAGCAATGGCCGTTCCAAGAATTTCATTTTTTGATGGGCTATAGCGAGAATAAAAAACAGCAATAAGCATTGTAAACAACACTTGCGTTTGCAAAATCAGTGCAGCTATTCCTGCTTTAACACCTAAACTCAAGCCTACAAGCAAAAACGTTAACTTAAAAAACCCTAGTACCAAACCAAAAATTGTTAATTTTTTCCATGATATTTTTGGCTTTTTAAAAAAAAATACGGCTGGTATAGCAATTAAACTAAAGCGCAGGGCAGAAAACAAAAGGGGAGAAACATCAGTGATCCCTACCTTCATAACAATTAGGTTTAGCCCCCAAAATATAGAAACTATTAAGGCAAGGCCTTGATGTAATCTTTGCATAGCCATGATTTAACTATATTGTCCTATGCAGTTTATACAAAGAGTTATTGATAAAACAATAAAAATCACTCTTTTTTCAGGCCTTTTTGTTACAATGCGTATAATATGATATAAAATAATACTTAATCCCTTGGTTACTCGCGTTTATTTATTAATGGTTTTTTTGGTTGCTATTGTTGATATGGCAACTGATCTTTACCTACCTGTTCTTCCGCAAATGCAAGAATATTTTGCAACAACCCAGTGGTTAAGCAATCTAACCTTGGGTATTAACATAGCAGCCATTGGGGTTTCAGGTTTTTTTTATGGTAATCTTTCCGATGCCATAGGCAGAAAACCGGTTATTTATTTTGGTTTGATTTTATTCACCATATCTAGTGCAGCATGTATTTTTTCAACCAATATTTATTTTTTTATAGCTTGCAGAGCCTTACAAGGCCTTGGCGGTGGTGTTGCATTTTCCGTTGGTATTGCCGTTGTCCGCGATTTATTTCGTGGCGGTAGGTTAGCTGCTCGTATGCAATCTCGCATGCAAAGTATTATTACCCTCTCACCTGGAATAGCACCAATTTTTGGCGGTTATGTTGCAGAATACTACCGTTGGCAATACCTTTTTGCAATTTTAACTTTTTTAAGTCTTGTACTTTTATTTTTATTTTTTTTCTACGGACGTGAAACTCTGCGCCACAAACCATACATTTTTTCCGTAACAAAAATGATAAGTGATTATCGTGAACTATTTAAAAAACCAGGTTACATGATTTTTGCAATAATCCAAGTGCTAACTTTAGGGTGGTTTTGGGCAGAATTAGGCTTTTTACCTATTTACTACTATGTGCATTTTAACGTTCCCATTAGCCAATTTGGCCTTTTCATTTTGGGCTTGGTGCTTGCCTACCTTGTGGGAACATTTATTAACCAGTGGGCACTAAAGCGCTATAAGATATACCCTATTATGGGAATTGGTATTTCATTAATTTTTGTATCCATTGGTTTGCTATTCATAGGTGAGCTTTTTTACACCCTTTCACCAATGCTGATTATTCTTCTTCGTGTTCCTGGCAATATTGGTTGCGCCATGGTATTTGGTAATGCTTTAACCTTAGCCTGTGACCACGTACCCCATAAAAGTGGAAGTGGAGCTGCCTTAATTGGTGCCCTTGAACTTATTTTAGGTGGGGTGTTAGTAACAGTTATCGCAACGCTGCCAGCCCATTCTTTGTACCCATTTATATTTACCGTATTAGCGGCTAACCTAATGTGTTACGTGCTTTATAAGATTGGTTATAAACACCGGAATACGGTATTTGAAACCTAAGGTTTTTCTGCCAAATTCAGGTGTCTCTTGATTAATTTTCTGGGTTATAAAATCTAAGTCTGCGATTACGAGCTAGAAGTAAATTCTATATTCATGTGCAATCGCCTTTGTACTCAAAGCATTCAAATTCTCCTACTTTAGAAAAACCAAGGCGTTCGTAAATGCGATAACCTTCTTTGCTTGAAGCCGATAAAGTTACAGAATGGCAGCCATGATCTTTTGCAGTGTTCATAAGAAAAACCATCATATCAGTGCCGTAACCTTTTCCTTGAAAATCTTTACTTGTAACAAGGCTGAAAATTCCAGCGCTATTCTCCAAAACAAATAAAATCCCTATACTTATAGGTTTACCGTATGCATATCCAACAACAAGTTTTTCATTCTCTTGAAATAACTCATCATTCATGCGTCCATAAAAAGTCGATATATGGGGATCGTAAGGCTCCAAAACACTGATAAAATCTGCAAGCATTAATTTGCTTGTCACCTGCGTAATCAGAAAATCTGTTTTTTGTTCAAGGCTCTCAACATTGTTCAGATCGCAAAACATAGCGTGCTCTATTGTTTCAATAATAAAGCCGTTTTCGCCTAAAAATTTTGTCGTATTGGGGTTATGCGCGCTAGGAGGTATCCACCATGCAAAAGGTTGACCTATATAGCTTCTCTTTATCTGATCAATACCTGCAGTAGTATCTTTAGGCGCTCCATACACAATATTAAACATACTTGTTTTTAAACCGCAATTAATGATGGTCACACCGTTCGTTTCATGCACATCAAAACCAATTTTTTTTGGAAGATAAGCAAAATGCCCCAAGTGGTTTTGCTCTATTGTTTGGAGTTGCGTATTACGTAAATTCATTTGCTGTCATCGTAAATTCGTTTCAATTCATCTATCTTGCCACCCGTTATGACCTCAAGATTGTCCGTGATTTTTTGGACGTCCCAATCCCACCATTTTAGGGCAAGTAACAATTGGATAGTTTCATCATCAAATCTTTTGCGAATTTCTTTTGCGGGATTTCCGCCAATAATTGTATAGGGCTCAACATCTTTGGTTATTAAGCTGTTGGTGCCAATAATAGCACCATCACCAACTTTTACTCCCTGCATTATGGTTGCACCATTACCAATCCAAACGTCATTACCAATAACTGTATCTCCCTTGCTTACAACCTGCATGGGGTCTTTTGATGACCACTTTCCACCAAACACCTTAAATGGATAGGTGGAAAAGCCACTCATTGCATGGTTTGATCCATTCATTATGAAACGTACCCCAGTAGCTATTTGACAGAATCTACCGATAATGAGCTTATCCCCCATGAAGTCAAAGAGGTAAAGAACATTTTTCTCAAAGTTGTGGACGTCTTCAGGATCATCATAATAGGTATAGTCGCCAACAATGATTTGTAGGTTTGTGATGATATTTTTTAAGTATACAGTCCTTGTGACGCCTTCAATGGGATAAAGTGAGTTAGGATTTGGGTAGTTTTGTTTATTCATAATTCATCCTCCGTTTTTTCGTCACCCAAAAAGCCACCTAGGCTTCCCACAAGTTATTATTCAAGTTGTTATAAAGCCCTGCTTTTGAAAGAAGCTCACGGTAAGTGTTTTCTTCTTCAATCTTGCCTTTATCAAAAACCTGAATGCAATCCATTTAAAGTAAGGTCGATAAGCACTGCGCAATAACGATTGTGATTTTATTTATCAAAAATGTATGCATCAAGGCTTTTGCTGCTATTTTTGTGTCTACGGTTGTGTAGTAAACCTTAAGCTGCAATTTCCATACTTTCGATCAAATGATCTAATTGCTCTGGTTTTTCAAAGCTTATAACCTTGGCATTTGGAACAATGCGCTTAATCATACCTGTTAAAACTTTACCGGGTCCAACCTCCACAAAGGTTGTAATGCCATCCTTATGCATCTGTTGAATTTGCTCTACCCAGCGAACAGGCGCAGTAATTTGTTGCACCAATAGTTCAGCAGGATTTTGTTTTGGTTCAATTTTTTTTGCAGTAACATTCGTGTACAAGTTATATTCAGGTTTATTGAACGCAATTTTTCCTATGGCTTGTTGCATAACATCGGCCGCTGGCTGCATTAAAGGGCTATGAAAGGGCGCGCTAACGTTTAAAGGCAAGGCTCGCTTTGCACCTGCTTGCCTACAAGCTTCCATTACGATTTCAACATAATTTGTGTTTCCACTTATAACCGTTTGACCAGGGCAATTATCGTTTGCAACAACGCAAATTTCATCGGTTTTTATGTTTTTATTAATAACATTTTGAATTTCATCAATCGGTAAACCTATAATTGCAGCCATGGCACCAACGCCTACGGGTACCGCTTGTTGCATGGCCCTGCCGCGAAGCTTAACCATTTTTAAGGCATCAGCAAAATCAATTGTGCCTGCCGCAACATTTGCAGAGTACTCCCCCAAGGAATGCCCTGCAACTGCCTTTAGCTTATGTTTTAGGTCAGGCATTTGCTTAAGCAAATAAGAAAATAGCATAACACTATTTACTAATAAGGCAGGTTGGGCGTTTTCCGTTAAGGTAAGTTCCTCCGTTGGCCCTTCAAACATTAAGCTTTTTAGATCTTGCTTTAAAACATCACAAGCTTGGGTTATCAGATCTTTAGATTCTTGGTTTTGTTCATAAATTTCTTTGGCCATACCAACGTGTTGTGAACCTTGCCCCGGAAAAACAAATGCGATCATAAACTTGTAAAAAATATTGTTGATAACTTTTTTTAGCTGAATCAAACAAAATTGTCATGGTTTAAAAAAAGAAACTTATTGCACTACAAGCCTTAAAAGTTGTGTGCTAAAGTAAAATAAAAATTTAAGATCTTTTGTGAAACAGCACCCAAAATATTTTCTCCTTTTTATTTTAATCATTCTTTCCGGTTGCAATAACAATGATGAAAAATATGAAGAGATGAGCGTTGAAAAACTGTATTTACGCGGGATTGATACGCTTAATAATAAGAATTTTGAAAAAGCTGGAAATGCCTTTGCTGAAGTTGAACGGCAACATCCCTACTCTGACTGGTCATTAAATGCTCAGTTAATGTCTGGCTATAGCTTTTATCAAGCAAAAAAATATGATGATGCCGTGGAAGTTTTTGAAACCTTTATTCAACTGCACCCTGCCCATGAATATATACCCTATGCGATGTACATGATTGGTTTATGCTTTTACGAACAAATTCCAATTATTGAACGCGACCAAAGTCCTGCAGAAGAATCATTAAATAGTTTTCAAAAATTGATTAACCGATTCCCAACGAGCGACTATGCGAAAGATGCAAAATTAAAAATTGATTTTATCAATGATCATTTGGCGGCCAAACAGGTTGATATTGCCAGATACTATCAATTTAAAAGAAGCCATTTAGCTGCTATCAACCGTCTGCAAAAGGTTGTCATCGACTACCCTACCACATCTCATGTACCAGAAGCTTTATACCGCTTAGCCATGTCATATTTAGCCCTTGGCATGCGCCAAGAAGCAAACGCAACAGCTGCTATCCTTGGCCATAATCATGCAAGTTCCAAATGGTACCAGTTAACCTATGATGCGTTGAAACAGGAACCAAATAATGCTGCAGCGCCTATACATTGAAAACTTTGTTCTTATTGAAAAAACAGATATTGATTTTGATAAGGGTTACACAGTTTTAACAGGCGAAACGGGTGCTGGAAAATCTATTTTACTAGATGCTATCAGCATACTTGTGGGCAAAAAAAATATAACCAAAGACCACATACGCGATACCAGTAAGCAATGTATGCTTTTGGCGGAATTTTCCTTGTCAGAAAATCTTTGCCAAGAACTTCATCGCCATGAAATTCCCCTTGATGACAACCTTATTATAAAAAAAATTGTACAAACAAATGGGCGTCAAAAAATTTTTCTTAACGATACCCCCGTTACCCAAAATATTGCAAAACAGGTTTGTTCAAACCTTGTGGAAATTCATGGGCAAAATGATACATTATTAACCGAAAAGCACCAACGCCAAGCCATTGATCAATTTATAGATGATGGAACCAAAACAAAGGTTGCACACACCTTTAATGCCTTACAAGCAGCCCAAAGGGCTTTAGCTGATCTTAATAAAACCAAGGATCAAAATACCCAGCATTTAGCTTTCTTAAAAATGCAGTATGATGATTTAAAAAAATTAGCACCCATTGTAAATGAATTAAGTGAATTGCATGAAAAACGCAATGATATTGCCAGTTTAGCCAAAATAGCCGACACAGCAAAAGATTGCTTGCAACACTTAACTTTTCCATCAGATATTGCCGGACAATTAGCTGCCCAGCAACAAGCTCTTGCCCGGGCAAACACAAATGATAATACAACAATAAAGGAAATTTCTGAAACTTTAGATCGCGCCTATTTGGAAACGACAGAAGCCATAAATAATTTGAAAAATATTTTAGAAGATAATCAAAACTATTTATACGAACTTGATAAAGTAGAAGAACGCTTAAGCACCATTGGTGGTTTTTGCAAAAAGTACGCTATTGAAGACCCAAATGAATTGTATCATCTATGGCAAAACTTAGATGCCATGGCTTTTGATGAGGGAGATTATTTGTTAAAAGAAAAAGAGCTGAAAGAAAATTTAGCACAAGCAAGAAACAATTTTGTAACCTCTGCCAAAATTTTATCCCAAAAGCGGTTAGAAATTGCGAGAAATTTATGTGCTGAAATTCTTCAAGAAATGCAAGAATTACATCTTAAAAAAACCCAAATGCAGATTGATGTGAATTTTTTTGATGAAGATACAAAATGGTCAGTTCATGGCGCTGATGCCATAACCTTTATGGTGTGCATGAACCCTGGTCAACCTTTTACCTCCCTTTCGAAAACTGCTTCAGGCGGAGAAATGGCAAGGGTTATGCTTGCTTTAATGGTAGTGCTTGCGAAAAATCAGCCTGATCTAACCCTCATATTTGATGAAATTGATCAGGGAGTAAGCGGTGTTGTGGCCCACAGCATAGGCAAGCGTTTACAGATCCTTGGAAAAACACTTCAGGTAATGGCAATCACCCATGCGGCCCAGGTGGCAGCTTTATCCCATCATCACTTCCTGATTGTAAAAGATCAGAAAGAAAAAACCTTAAGTCAGGTTAAAATTTTAAGCGACAATGAACATAAGGAAGAATTAGCACGCATGTTATCTGGTATACAAGTAAACGAGGCAGCACGTGTTGTTGCACAAGAACTTATTGAAGAGTCCGTATTATGATTTGCTTTTGCGCCGGTGGCACAGGCGGACATCTATTTCCAGCTCAAGCCATAGCAGAAAAAATACGCGGTAACCTGGGAAACGATGCGCCCAACATGATGCTAATAACGGACCAGCGTGCTTTTCCAATGGTCGACCAACGCTTATTCGATATTATTGTTGAAAACAAAATACGCAGAACAAACCCAATTGTTTATCTTTTCGATTTAACCTTAGCGGTTTTTCGTTCACTTTATTACATGCTGCGCTATAAGGTTAAAAATGTTATTGGCTTTGGCGGTTACCCAAGTCTTCCCGGATGTATAAGTGCAGTTCTTTTGCGCAAACGCCTGTATATTCATGAACAAAATTTCAACTTAGGCAAGGCTAATCGTTTTTTAAGTAGGTATGCAAATACCATATACCTTAGCTATTCTCATAAGGAAGCCAGACAAAAATTGCCCTTGAAAGTGGTTGGCAACCCAATTCGTGATGTGGTTGTTCAAGCACAGCAAAAGGAACGCGAAAAAAACCAAAAATTTCATATACTGGTTGTTGGTGGCAGCCAAGGCTCAGAAATATTTTCTAAGGTCATACCGGCAGCTATACTGAGCTTACCCAACAATATAAAAAACCAGCTGCAGATCACACAACAGTGCCGTGAAAGTGATATAAAAACCGTTACGGAATTATACGCACAACAAAACATTAGCCATGAAATTGCAAGTTTTTTTCGTAATCTTCCAAGTATCATTCACCAAGCAGATTTCGTTATAAGTCGTGCAGGAGCAACCATAATTGCAGAAACATCTTTTTTAGAAAAGCCTACGCTTTTTGTGCCCCTAAAGGCATCGAAGGAAGGTGATCAGGCGGCAAATGCTAAGCACTTAAAAAATAAAAACTGCTGTTGGATTTTGCAGGAAGATGCTTTTACCAGTGAGAATGTGAGAGATTTACTAGAAAAAGTGATCTTACAGCCGGATTTACTGAATGAAAAAATCAATAACCTTAAAAAAATCAGCAACAACAATGCTGCAGACTTTATTGCTAGAGACTTGCTAAAATCAAACTAGCAAATTCTAAGAAAAACTTCCCCTGGCATGTAGGATTTTTTCCATTTCGTCTACCTTTAAAGATGCTCCACCAACCAAAACACCATCAATATTTTTTTGTTCAAAAATGTCTTTCGCATTGTTTCCATTTACCGAACCACCATAGAGCACTTTGGCATCCGTAAAACTTTTTATATGACCGTGTATACTGTTAATTTCTTCTGGTATAGGTGTTTTTCCTGTGCCAATCGCCCATAAAGGTTCGTAAGCGACTATGTAGTCACCAGTTTTTGGCAAGCATTTTAAACATTGATCGGTTAAAAAACTTAAAGTCTGTTGCCTTTCATAGGTTTCAATGTCCTCACCAATGCAAATGATCGGCAGAATAGAACGTGAAATCAAAGATTCAGCCTTCATTTTTACATCTTCATCACTGTCACCAAGGTATTGGCGACATTCCGAATGTCCTACTAAGCAAGCTTGAATGGCATATTCCTGTAACATGACCGAGCTTACCTGGCCCGTAAAAGCCCCGTTTTCATGCACAGAAATATTTTGACCAGCCACTTTATGGCCTAAGGACCTCGCACTTTCTAAGTAAATATCTGGCGGGCAATAACAAAAATCATCGTAAGTAATAAATTTTTCGTTATAAGTATCAATAAGACTTTTACTACCGTTCATTTTCCAGTTTGCAATCACAAGTTTGTTTTTATAGGAAAAAAATGTATTTTCTTTATCCATAGTATTGTCTCTCGGTAATATATTCAGTAATCTAAGTCTCATATTAACGGTTTAATGTCAAAATGCTACAATTGTTTCGTAATAATGCCCAAAGTTGGGTCGTAAAAATTATCCTAGGCTTAATTATTCTCAGTTTTGTTGGGTGGGGAATAAGTGATGTTATTTTACGCTATATCAATTACAAACCAATTGCCATAGTTGCAGGCCATGATATTACGCGGGAAGAATTTGCTGAAGAGCTTAAGCGCGAAACCCTTCGCTATCAATCTGCGCTTAATATGCGTTTAAGTGTACAGCAGTTAAAAGCGGCAGGTGTTTTTAATGCAGTAATTAATAGGTTAGTTAATCAGATAACCCTCGACAATGAGCTTAAGCGCTTGAATATGGACATAAGCAATGAAACTATCCGAGGGCAAATTCAAGCAATGCCAGTTTTTCACACCCAAGGTAAATTTGATCCTGCAAAATTTTCTTCGCTCTTAAAACAACAAGGCATGAATGAACAAATGTTCATCAAAGAAGCGCGAAAGAATTTACTCAGTCAACAGTTTTTAGGAACAATTGCCCAAACGGCAATGCTTCCCGAAGGTTACAAAAAACAAATTGTCAATGCCCTAGCACAAGAACGTTCCTTTGCTTTCATTACTATCGAGTCCGATAAGATGGCACCAACAGAAAAAGGAAGTGAAAGCAAATATCGTAATTTCTATGAACAATATAAAGATAATTACAAGGTACCTGAAGAAAGGGATATTACCCTACTTCACCTAGACCGAGAGGGGATGAAACGTGCCTTGGGTGTAACAGACACCATGGTTGACAATTACTACAACAGTAAAAAAGATGTTTTTCAGTTGCCAGAGCGCCGTGATGTAGAACGCTTAACCTACAGCGATAAAGCAAAAGCAAAAAAAGCGCTAAAGCTTATTCAATCGGGCAAAAGCTTAGAAAAAGTAGCAGCTGATATAAAAGATGGCGAATATGAGGCTATTGGCTTGGTTGCAGAGAATCAACTACCAAAATACGCTGCCGCTGAAGTTTTTAAAACGCCTGCAGGTAAATACACACAAATAATGGAAAGCGGTGCCAACTTCAATATATATATGGTGACGAAGGTAGAAGCAGCTCGTGGTGCAAACCTAAATGAAATGCGTGACGACATTGAAACCCTTTTGATTAACGAACACAGGGGCAGCAAGCTTGATATGATTCGCAATGAAATAGATGATGCCCTAGCCTCTGGCGATTCTATCGATAATGTTGCCAAACGTTTTAACCTAAGTACTGAACACTACAAGCGCGTTCGTGCAAATGGCACACTGCAAGATGGCAGCTTTGCCTTTGAGAACCCACAAGCTTTTCACCGCGAATTACTTCAAAAATCCTTTGAACTTGATCAAGGTATTGATAGCGGCTTTATTGACACAGCCAACGATGAAGCCTTTGTGGTTATGGTAGATGCGATTCACCCTAGCCAAACACCAAGCTTTGAAACTATTAAACCAAAAGTTGAAAAGGATTGGCAACAAAATCAACAAGACAAAGCAGCACTAACCCTTGCAAAGGACATTGTAAGCTTAACACAATCCTATGGTGATTTCACCAAGCTTGCCGATAAGTTTAATTTAAGCTTGACCACGAACCACACCTATAGCCGTTTAGATTTAAGTGAACCAGACAGCGTTGATCAAACCGTTGTTTCACCTGCAGCCTTGGAACAAGCATTCATGCTAACGCCAGGAACATGCTTGCCAGCAAAGAACGCCAAAGGTTATGTGGTAATTCTGGCCCACAAGGATGGTAAAGTTAAAATATCCGATGAAAAGCGAACACAGTTAATGAATAATCTTGATAATATGGTAAGCCAAGATACAGTTAATGCGACCGTAGAAGGAATACGCAACAATTTAAAAGTAGAAGTTAACCAGGCTATACTCGAACAAATGTTTGATTAAATGATGATGCCGTGCAGCTTTTTCAGCCCTTAAACTATCAAAAGCGCTTTAACAATAACTACAGATTTTTTCAGAACATGCTTGATGATCACCTTCAGCAACGCTTGTTAATGTTTAAAAAAAATTTTGCCACAACCGCAAAGCACGGCTTTTTTGAAACGCAAATAACCACACCAAATAGTAAATTCAATTTACAACAATCCTTTGAAAGCCTCCCTTTAAATACCAATAGTTTTGATGCTGTGTTTAGCGCTGGCCCCATTGGCTTAACAAACGATGTGCCTGGTGCATTAATCCAATGGCTGCATTGCCTTAAGCCCGGCGGCTTATTCATCGGCTGTTTTTTTGGCGAAAACAGTCTACAACCCCTAGCAGATTCACTGTATAACCTAGAAGACAAGCTTGAAAACAGAACTGTACCAAGGTTTTTACCACAAATTCACACAAAGGATGCCGGCGCGCTACTGCAACGGGCTGGTTTTGCAATGCCGGTAGCTGATAAAACTTCAGTCACTGTTCAGTTTGAAACCCTAAAAAAAGCATTAAAATCTGTTCAAGGGTTTTATTGCCTTAGGCAATGCCGACCACCACTTTCAAAAAAACTTTTGCATAATCTTGCCTTTCATTACCCCAAAAACCTAAACTTGCAATTCGATATCGTTACAATAACGGGCTGGAAAAAAACACAAGAAAAAAAATTAATAAAAAAATGTTGACAAAAAAATAATAAAGATGTAAAAGGTGACTTAACGATTAATTAACTCTCTGCGATTATCTTTAAAGAGTGTAATTGTTATTCAATTTTTTTTAGGAGACTATATGAACAAAACAAAATTATTACTAAGCGCCTTAGCACTTAGTACAGCATTTAGTATAAGTGCGGCACAGGATGATAGCATGCATACCTTTGCAAATCCTTTTGGTGTTGGTGGTAATCAATATAAATTAACCGAGGATATGTATGCAGGTGGAAGTTTAGACCCAATAAAGTTTAAAGCAGGAAATTCTGGCTTCAAATCTGGTGTATTTAATAAAGCTTTTGCAGCAGCTGAAGATGTTGTCGCACAAAAATTGGCAGAAAATCCCCAGTTAGCTTTACAAGCAGCAGCAGAAAGACAAGCAGCTCTTCAAAGGCAACAAGAAGCAGAAGCAGCAGCTCATGCAGCAGCTCTTCAAATGCAACAAGAAGCAGAAGCAGCAGCTCAGG
>CAYGPH010000018.1:0-25576 GCA_964351815.1 uncultured Verrucomicrobiales bacterium
CTTTTAAAGAAAATCAAACGGAATTTTCTATTGCAAAATAAGCTTTTTAACAATTAAAATTTTATTATTTTGAAAGGTAGCAGGTTTTTTCTTGTTACCTTTTTTTCATAAAAATATGGCAAAACTTTTTAAGATTAAAGCTATGATTTTCCCTTATAAAAATAAAACATATGCGTTTTCCCCTAAAATGGTTTCCTTTCAAACGCCTAAAAAAACGTAAAAGAAAACATATAAACTTCACGCAGGCCATGTAAAAATTCGCTAATCCTTTTTTAAAAAAAATATTTTTTACGAGATTAAAGTGATAGTAACTAATCTGATTTATCCTAAGAAAATGGGCAAGTAGCTAGTTATAGGGTGTGTGATGAAAAAGGTTATTTCGGCCCTACTTTTATTCATATTTACCTGTGTTGCAGCCTTTTTGTTTATAAAAAATAATAATCACTTATTAATTTTACAAATTGGACCAACCATGGACCCAGGTTTTCAAGCGTTTCATAGGGGTATTAAGCTTGCCTTTAACGATACCCCTGCTAAAAAAGCTAAGTTGCAACTTATTTTAAAAGATTCCCAAGGAAATCCTGAGGAAGCTGAAAAAATTGCTCGTCATGCAATTGTGGAAAATCAAATTTTTTGTTTTTTGGGCGTTGGTTATGATGACACAGCAGAAAGAATTGGTGCATTAGCAGAAACACAAAAAATTCCTTTGATTGCTCCCTTTTCGGGATCTGATCTTTTGCGGGGAACAAAACAATATATTTTTAACATTTGGGCGTCATACCTACAGGAAATGGATGCTATTGTAAAACTAGGTTGTCAAGAAGGTATAAAACGTTGGTCGATTGTTTATAGTGATGAAAGCTATGGTCATGGTGTTTTAAAAGGGTTATCTTTCGCCCTCAATCATTTTAAGTTAAAAAATGCTGGCCATTTCGTGATTAACAAAGAAACATCCTTAAATGATTTGTTTCAAAATATAAGTTTAGCCAGACCACAGGCAATAGTCGTTGCTATTAGTGATGATGAACTTTGCGATAAGTTTATAGCATCCTTGCGCAAAAAAACTGAAATAACCGATGAAATTCATGATGTAACCTTAGCTTTTGTTTCTAAAAAAAAATTGGAAAAGGTTAACCAGGAACTTTTAAAACCTTATTTTTATTCAAACGTTATTATGCCAAGCGATGGGAATTCGCCTCTGGCAAAAAAATTTCATATGGCAAAAAATAAGTTTTGTCGTAAAGATGATAATGAATGTAATAGGAACTATGAATCGCATGAATTCAAAGGCTACTTAACAGGTTTACTTTTTGTTGAAGGCCTGAATCATATTCCTAACAAAAGTATACTAACCGGTGAAACCCTTTCCGAAACCCTGCGTGATTTAGAAAAGAGTTTTCATGGCTTTCCCCTATCATTTGTTAACCGTTATCAAGGGCATCTCTTTGTGCAAAATCAAGGAAGTGATTATGTTAACGTTTTTTTTCATAAATAGCTTTTGGCTTTTATTCGTAAGCTAAAAAATGTATTTATCCTACTATTTTTTATGAACTTCTACACCTTGTTTAAAGTATTTTGTTATGTGCGGCTTACCATGGGAATAAATAATCATTTCGCCATCTTGTAATCCATCTTTATATTGAGCCTGTATGGTAATTTCACCATTTTGATTAAAATTTTTTGAAATCCCATGAATTTTACCCATTTTATACTGAACTTCCATAGCCGGCTGACCATTTGGATGAAATGATTTTAATAGTCCATCAATTTTGCCTTTAGCAAAATTCATACGCCGTGATACCACACCATTTTCATGATACATAATGGCTTCACCCTGAAGCACATCTTGATCAAAATGAAAAAGTATTTCAGGTTTCCCATCGTTTTTTTTAATTGTCATCGGCCCATTTTTTATACCGTGTTCAAGGGTAATATCTATTTCCCGCTCATTCACCAGAACGGTTTTTACCTCATGGGCTGGTAATGCACTTTTAATATTGGCTTTAATAGTATCTGCATTGGGTAAATTGATAGGTTTTAAGTTTATTTTTTCTGTCATATTTTATCCAATTGCAGTGATTGCACCTTTAAGAGCTGCCATAGCGCCACCATCTATAACTGCGGCGCCATCGGCCTTCAAGGTTATCATAGCACCTTGCCCCACCAATGCAACGCCTCCGGTTAACATTACATTTATGCCACCTTGAATTTGCGCATTTAAGCCAGCGCTAGCCATTAGGTTCATCCCTGCCGTAAGTTGAACATTCATTCCTGCGGTTGTCGCAACGTTTTCCCCAGCTGTAGTCGCAACATTTTGGCCACCGGTGGTAACAACGTTCATACCACCGGTATTTTCAACATTTTGACCGGCAGTTCCCATTATATTCATGCCAGCTGTAGATTCAATGTTTTGTCCAGCCATATTTGTCATGTTCATACCGGCCTGAGATTCTATATTTTGTCCACCTTGAACCTGAACATTTTGCCCAGCATTTATGATAACGTTGGTTGGTGTTTGAATAGTAATATCACTTGTTGCTTTCAGGGTAATGGTGCCTGTGACATCAAATAAAAGATTACCGTTTGATAATTTTGTCGTGCGATCGCCGTTATCAATTTCAGTTAAATACGTGGTACCTGAACCCATTTGATGAATGGTTTTATTGCCCTCGTGAATAATGAGTGTATCATCACCAGTGTTTATATCTTCTTGTCGGCTGTGCTCAATAACCGTGTTCATATCATATTGTGCATGGGTGTAAATTTCTTCTTTACCCGGATCATCGGAAAAACGCATTTCGTTAAAGCCGGAAGCATCTTCAAAAGTTTTACTTTTTATGGTCATGTACTGGGGGTCGTCTTTTGGTGAATACGGTGGCATAAATGCTTCGTTATACACACAACCTGTAACCAAAGGTCTATCGGGGTCTCCGTCAATAAAAGTTACTACAACTTCCATACCAACCCGCGGCATGTAAAGTGCTCCCCAAGTTTGCCCAGCCAAACTTTGGCTAACCCTTACCCAAAGGGAACTCGTTTCATCATTAGGGTTTAATAAATCCCAATGAAACTGCACTTTAATACGCGCCATTTCATCAGCATACACTTCATCACCTTCACCGGTAACAAAAGCTGTTTGAGAACCAAAAATTCGTGGTTTTTTCGTAAGTCGCAAAGGCTTAAAGGGAATATCTTTTAAAAAACCTTCAAAACTATGCCTATATGTAAGTTCTGGATTTTCAGAATTTGTAAGCTCAGGATTGCCAATAATTTCATGTTTTGCCTTTGAAACGACATAAGCTTTATTGTAACTAGATAAGGGGTGATCTTTTAAATTAAAACTAAATCCTGGGGAAAGATCTGGTGCTGTACTCTTACCCCAAACACGTTTTTCAAACCACTCGTAAGCCTCTAGGCGAGAATCAGCAAGCTTATCACCAACACCACTTTCTTGAAAAAGTCCAGGATGCTGGTAGACATCAAAGCCTTTGCCATCGCCACTACTACTACTTAAAAGCTTAGCATTAGGGGTTTCATAATTATAATCACTTGTTTTGTAGGATTTTGCCTGAATTCCCGATTTTTTGCCAAAAGCAAAAATACTATTGACGGTATTTCCAAAACTATCGTTATTTAAAAAATTAAAAGAACTTGGTTCAGCTGTTGAAAAATCTGCATTTTTATCAAACAAAACCATGGTATGGCTCGTTTCCGTGTGGGTAAAATAATACCCAATACCTTCTTCTTCCAACAGACGTGAAACAAAATGAAAATGACTTTCACTATACTGCACACAATATTCACGTGTGTTTTTTCCGCCACTAGCTTTTACACTTAAGTCGCTTACATTGTTTTCTGTTAACACGCTATGAATAATATCTATGGTCGTTTGATTTTGAAAAATACGATGATCTTGACTATAAGTTAACAACCAAAAGTTAGGTCTAAGCTCAATTTCAAAAAAATGCTGAATTTTATGCTGATCATTCACAACCGTATGGGTATGCATAAGTTTATCAACGACCCCATGAAAATTACGACTATTTTGCTGTGAACTAGGGGAATTTTCTTGAAATACATTATAGGTAAACCCAAAGCCTTTACTTACTAAATCATCACCATCAAAGCTAGAATTATCTGTAGAAATAAGAGCTTTCATAATGTAAGGCTGACACAAAGCCTCTTCTACAATAAGATTGTGCACCATGAAATCATCACCAGTGCTCGATTTTGCCACAATAGATAAAATTTGATCGCTTGCTGTCACAATTTTTTTAGAGATTATTAACTAACTATCGCTTATGCTTATCTATTGTGGACATTTTGTCTAGATAACTTACAAAAAAATAGGATTTTTTTATGACTCAAAAATTTTTATGTGTATATTGCGGCGCTTCTGAAACGGCCGACGATGTATTCCAAAATGCCGCAACAGAGCTGGGCCAAAAAATTGCCACTAACGATTTTAGTATGGTCTATGGCGGTGGCAGATTAGGTTTAATGGGCCGTTCTGCTGATGCTGCCGTTAAACATGGTGCTAAGGTTGTTGGCATTACGACAAATCATCTTGATGAACGTGAAGGTGCCCATGATCAACTGGCAGAGCTTCATTTGGCTGACGATATGCACGAACGCAAAATGCGTATGAGCGAAATTGCCGATGCATTTTTGATTCTCCCAGGTGGATTTGGCACCCTAGATGAATTTTTTGAAATTTTAACTTGGAAGCAAATTAAATTACACAATAAACCTATTATTGTTATTAATATTAATGGTTATTGGGATGCCCTTCAGGAATTATACAATCATATTTTTGATAGTAAATTTGCCGGCGAAAACCAACGCCAGCATGTATTTTTTGCTAAGTCTGTAGATGAAGCTATTGACCAGGCAAAGCTTTTGTTAGCAGAACAATAACTTCAAGGTGGTTGCTAAAACGAAATTGATCAATCGGCTGGCAACTTTCGATTCTATAACCAGCTTCCACTAAACACTTTAAATCCCTTGCCAAAGTTTTGGGGTTACAGGAAACATAAACCACATTGGGCACATGGCTTTTTGCAATATTTTTGCATTGCAGATCAGCACCTGCGCGGGGTGGATCAATAACAATTAAATCATAGCAACTAAGCTCTTCAGGGGGTAATGGATTCGCAAATAAATCCCTTGAAAATGCTGTAATGTTTTGATCTGCCATCGTTGCAGCTTCCTGCAGGATATGAATTGCTTTTGTATCCCCTTCAAAAGCATGAACATTGGCATGTTTGGCAAGTAATCCTGTTAAAGTACCACGGCCAGAAAACAAATCACAAAACAACCTGTGATTGCTCTTAAATTTTTGTTTTTTTATAAAGTTTTCTATCGCTTCTATCATCCAAGATTCAGCTAACTGGCTAGCCTGACAGAAATCCCAAGGACTATAATTAACCTGTAGCCTTGAAAAATTTAAAATATTTTTGCCCTGATCATAAAGCACGTCATAAACTTTTCGGTGGCGAAATTGCAGACGTTGCAAATTTGCTTGCTTAGCAATTTCCATAGCCTGATGCCTTTGTTCTAAACACAAAGCTTTACAATTTTGAATTTCAAAGCCCACATCAACACCTTTTTGATTTTCCAAAAGAAAAAGCTGCATTTTTTCGTTGGGCTTTAACAATTCATTAGCTAACTGCCTTAAATAAGGTAATGAATTTTGTAAGGCAGGGCGCAACACAGGGCATTCATAAGTATCATTAATCGCGTGGCTTTTGGCCATATGAAAGCCAAAAAACAACTTATCACCCTTTTTAACCGCTTCCATATTTGCCCTGCGCCTTTCACCCACAGGCACAACTTTTATAGGCTTGATCACACTTGTATCCAAGTCGTTCTCTAACATAGATTGGGTTAGGAGATGGGTTTTATACTCCATATAAAGGGGCTCCTGCATATGCTGCAAGGAACAGCCACCACAACTACCGAAATGCTTACATATTGCTTCCTGGCGTTCTTCGCTGGCCTTTAAAACATCCTGAAAATAGTCAAATACCTTTTTTCGATATTGCACACGCTTAAAAGAAACCTTTTCACCTGGTAAACAATAGGCAAGGGTCGTTGAAAAATCATCGGCCATAACTTCACAGTTACCAGTGTTAGTAAAAGCAATTGCCTTACCTTGATGGTAACTGACCTTAGGTTCTGGTTTTGTCATGGTTTATTATATTTTAAAGGTATTAGCACTTATGTTTAATCACAGTTTATAAAAAACACAAGGGGGGAACATATAAGCTTTAACATTTGAATACTTAACTTTTTAGATCAAGCATCATTTACCCTAATTAATGGTAACAAAAAAACAGATATACCCTATGATCATGTCAAAAAAAAAGAAAATGAAAAAAATTAGCTAGCCTGACGGTTAACTTGATTAATTTTCTTAATAGTAATCATAATTTCATAGAGTGCTGCCGGCGTAATACCTTGAATACGTTCAGCATCTGCTAGGGTAAGAGGACGATTGTCACGCATTTTTTCTTGCACTTCCTTGGACAAATTTTGAAATATATAGTTTTCGTATAAGCTATCTGGAATTTGCAAATTCTGGCTTTTCTTAACTTCAAGCATTTGCTTGCTCTGCCTATCAATAAAGGCACCGTAAATGGCATCAACACTAATTTTTTCTTGCACATCTTGGCTTAGATTTGCAAATTCTGGAAAACAATCTGTGATTACTTGCTTATCATTTTGGCTAATACGAATAACCTCTAATACATTTTTTGGCATTTCCATAGTGCCTTGGTGTTGTATAACTTCCATAACTTTTTTGGCTGAAACTTTTGTGGCCTTGGCCCAAGCTAGCCCTTTTTCAATAGCTTTAGTTTTTTCTAAATAATGCTGATAGCGATTGCTACCAACTAAACCAAACCTATACCCAATAGTTGTAAGGCATTGATCAGCATTGTCAGCGCGCATACTAAGCCGGTATTCTGCCCTTGAGGTAAACATGCGATAAGGTTCTATAACACCTTTGGTCACCAAATCATTAATCATTACACCAATGTAACCTTGATCACGCCCGATAATAAAATCTTCATGCCGCTTAAGGGCTTTTAAGGCAGCATTTGCACCAGCAACCAAACCTTGACCTGCAGCTTCTTCATAGCCGGTTGTGCCATTAATTTGCCCAGAAAGGAAAAGGCCAGGAATTTTCTTTAATTCCAGGGTTTGCTTTAGCTGGATAGGGTTTACATAATCATAGGCAACAAAGTAGGCAAACTGCATAATTTCTACATTTTCCAGCCCTGGTATTGTTCGCAAGAAAGCCGTTTGAATTTCTTGTGGCAAGGCATTTGAAAGACCATTTGGGTATACGGTATTGCTGTTTAATCCCTCAGGTTCTAAAAAAATTTGGTGTGATTCCTTATCAGAGAAGCGGCGCAGCTTATCTTCAATTGAGGGGCAGTACCTTGGCCCCTTTTGCACAACCCCACTTTGAAATATTGCCGATAAATGATAGTTGTCATGAATAATTTTATGGGTAGCAGCGGTAGTTCTTGTAATACCACAATCTATTTGTGGTAATAGGGGAAATTTATGAAAATACGAAAAAACTCTGGGTGAAACATCTGGCTTTTGCGCATCTAAAATTTTCCAATTGATCGTTTCACGTTTTAAACGTGCAGGTGTGCCTGTTTTTAGGCGTCCCATTTCTAGGTTTAATGCATAAAACCTTTCAGCCAAAGCATTTGCAGGCTTATCGCCTAAACGGCCCCCTTCTGTAACTTCAGCGCCAATATGCATGGTTCCCTTTAAAAAAGTACCGGTTGTCACAACCACAGCCTTTGCATGTAAAATGGCATGATTATCTAATACAACACCTTTGCATTGATGCGCTTCAACAATTAAATCGCATACTAAACCTTCAACAACCGTAAGGTTTTGCGTATTGGCAATTTCCCTTTGCATGGCCATTTTGTACAATTCTCGATCAATTTGCGAGCGTGGCCCTTGTACAGCAATACCTTTCGATGCATTAAGCATTGTGTACTGAATAGCCGCCTGATCAGCCACTTTAGCCATAATACCATCTAAGGCATCTATTTCACGAACAATATGTCCTTTGCCTAACCCACCAATGGCCGGATTACAAGACATAACCCCAATTTTATTTTTGTCCGGCGTCACCAAAGCTGTTTTGGCACCCATGCGTGCGGCCGCCGCAGCGGCTTCACACCCTGCGTGACCGCCACCAATAACTATAACATCGAAATCAGTTGCCATTACCGTTACTCATTATTTAAAAAATACATAGAAAATCCAAAGAAATAAAAACTTAAAAAAACATGAAAAATTTGCCCAATATAGCATAGTTTTTTGCTTGCTTACACTTTAAGAATACAGATGGTTATTTTTATAGCACTTATCAAGCAAAATTGTGCAACTCCTTTCCAGGAAATTTGAAAGTTTCCTAGATTTAAACTTTTTAAAGAAACCAAGCACAATACTATAATTATTAGAAAAAAAATCACAACTTTTTTATTATTTTCAGCAAGAATAGCCTATATGAGAAAAACACTACTAAGAAATGTAGCCCTTTGATTCTTATTTATTCTCGCATTTTCTGCTTGGGAAATTTACTATAAAGAAGGCTAGTGCCTAATCTGAAGAAAAGATTTTTCATCGTTAGGTAAAATTATGGTACTTTTTAATAAAGTTACTAATAAATTTTAAGTATGAATATTAAAGATAAAAGTTATGTTTTTTTATGTACTTTTTACATAACTGTAGTTGTTGTTAGTAACCTTGTTTACAGAAAATTTATTTTTTTAAAACTCCCTTTTTATAGTGTGGAAATATCAGTTGCAATCTTATTGTACCCGTTTACTTTTTTTCTTCTGGATTTAATTACTGAATTTTATGGCAAACAAAAAGCAAATTACTGCGTAACACTACTTGTAATTATCAACCTTTTAATCGGCGCTATTGTTTTTGGTATGGACTTAATGCCGGCTACTCCATGGTCAGAGGTGAACGACAAAACCTTTCATTTGGTTTTTGGTTTTTTTGGCGCCGTATCAATATTAAGCCTAATGGTGTGTTTTGTTTCCCAGCGTTTAAATGTTTTTTTATTTATGGCAATAAAGAAGCTTACGAAAGGAAAGCACCTGTGGTTAAGAAATAACGCAAGTACATTAATTTCACTTTTGCTTGATACCATATTAATAAATTGCTTAACTGCCTTATTTAAAATAATTCCTGCTGAACACTTAAAAGATATTATTATCAGCAGTTATACCTGGAAGGCATTTTTCACCATATCAATATCACCGTTTTTTTATGTAATAAGTGGTCTTTTTAGAAAAGTGACCGGTACTAGAACCATTTAAACTTAATAAAGGTTAAATGATTGCCGTTACTAAGAAATTAGGCTAAAACAGCTTCATTATTTCCTAATAAAAATTTCCCATGTCTATATTAAAAGCACTTTATTTCGGTAGTCTTGTTTTGTTCCTTAACCTTGCTGCTGCTAGTGACAAGCAACAATTAGAAAGTAATAAGGATTGCAGGTTAGCAAATGTTCTTCAAAGTTGTTTGCGAGCTCATTTAAGTAATGAATCCATAGGGGTAAGGGATTTAGGTGAAAAAATCGTGTTGACCGCAGAAAATGATAGGGTTTTGCAAGAGGCAACAACAGCCTTAGAAATTAGTAGCTGTTTCAAAGGGCACTTCATGGGAATAGACCAGACCGACAATAACGTAGCACCTAGAAAAATAGCCTGCTGGTCAGATGCCCTTAGCTTACTTGGTGTTCAAGAAGTTGGAATTTCTAGTGTATCTGTACCAGATGATGCCGATGATACTGATAATATGATTTTACGTTTACCCTTAAATTCAACACTCAACACGTTAGTTTATCAAGCTTTTACGCAACAATTACTGAATGATTTACCCCTATTAAATTACGTTGAAAATGTTTTAAACATCATTCACGAAGTTGAAAGTCCTAATGGAGAGAAAAATCTTGAAATCCATTATGGTAAACTTCAGCCGTTTTTTTTATTAGCTGCTGCTCAACAAGAATCAAATGAAGCATCTTACCATAAACATGATTTGTTATCGCGCTTAATTGGTATTAGCAATGGCAATCTAAGTTTAATTCCAGCAAAAAAAGATGGACAATTTGACCTTCATAGTATTGTTTTAGAATCAGAAAATAAGACCCGCAAACCCTTACATATTAAAATTTATGCAGATATTAGCGCCAGTATGGAGAATACTATAGGTCAAGTATCTAAAGAACTTAATGCATTAGTAAAAGCTTTAAAAGCCAATATTAAAGACAATACGGTAATAAGTGTTTACACTTTTAATGAATCTCTATTACCTATTGCTGAAAGAATATCTGTTAGCACACTAAACCCCTATTTTTCACTTTCTGCTAGGGGAATGACAGACCTTTGCTTTGTGACGGATGCTTGCCTTAAGGCTACAGAGCAAGAAGAAGAGTTAGTTATTGCCTATACGGATGGAGAGCACACAACCGGAACAAATATTGCAAAATCAACAGAAAAACTACAAAAAGCACAGTCAGAAAGTAAAGTTAACCGTGCCTATCTAGTAAGATTTGGTGCTTATGCAGGCGATTTATTTCGTAAACTTGAACAGTACACTGGTGGAAAAAGTTGTGATGTCAGCCAAGCTGCAGAAATTTTCAAGGAAATTATTGAAAAAGCTAGTGATATTACTTTGCCCCATAGTTCCATAACTATTGAAATTACAGCTGATGAACAAACTTCCTTACAAACGTTTTGGCAACAATCAGCTTATCCTGGCCTTTATAACACTGGAAAAAAAATTAAATATGGCTATAACCTTCGACAAAAGCTTAAAAAAGAGTGGAATAAATTCTTTTAATAAGCACATATTACTTTTTTCGTATGACTTTTAATTCTTTTTTATCAATTAAATACCTATTTTAAAATTCTTTGGTTGAGCCGTCGCAAAAGCTTTGCTATACAATAGTTAAGGGTATTTTTGGCGTTAAGATGTATTTGGGTTCTCCTCCTGCAAACTCGTTTAGATGGGTGAGGATCTTCATATGGTAAACGTTTTAGTTCCTGAGAAAAAAAACATAAGTTCTAAGTCCGTTCATCCCACCGTTTGGAAAATCGGAGCGATGATGTTTTTGGTAAACTTATCCTTTGTTATGGGATACAGCTTTATTGGCGTTTACCTAGATTCTCTTGGTGTTGCCATGGCTTGGATTGGTGTTGCTGAAGGTGTAGCTGAAGCAAGTTCATACCTGATGAAACTTTTTTCTGGGATGATTAGTGATTATCTTAAACGCCGCAAGCCTATCATGGTTGTTGGGTATTCAATGATTGTTGTCAGCAGAATTATTTTTGGTTTTGCGGGATCGTTTTTGCCAATTTTCTTTGGCCGCATGATGGAACGTGTGGGGAACGGCACACAATCAACACCTAGGGATACCATGGTGGCCGATGTTTCCCCTTCAAACAAAATAGGTGCAGCATACGGTATAAAACGCACCTTATCACAACTAGGTGCATTCCTTGGGGCCATTGCTGGTATTTTTGCAATCCAATGGTTCAATAGTGATATCCAGGCAGTTTTTCAACTCGCTGTGATTCCAGCAATTTTAGCTTTTTTGATTTTAATTTTCTTTATAAAAGAACCAAAGAAATTTGAACATTCAGCTGTTTCAGCGGAAATACCTTTGCCGGAACAAAAGCGCAAGCATCCAATTAGCCTTAAGAACTTACCCCTATTAGGAAAATCCTATTGGTTACTTATGATTGTTGCGCTTATTTTTATGCTAGCGCGCTTTGGTGAGAGCTTTTTAGTGCTGTATGCAAAAAAACAGTTTGACCTTCCCTTGAGTCAAGTGCCCTTGATTATGATGGTCTTTAATGCAGCTTGGTGCCTAACGGTATATCCAGTTGGTGTTATGGCTGACCGCATGAATCGCTACTGGTTTTTACTGATGGGTATCATATTTTTAGTTGTTGCAAATATGGTTTTGGCAAATGCGGATACAATTACCATGGTGTGGATTGGCGTGGCTTTTTGGGGAGTACAATACGGTATCACACAAAATATTTTCTTAAGCCTAATTGCAGAGATAGTTCCGGAAAATCTAAGGGGCACAGGGTTTGGTTGTTTCTATGTTATCTGTGCCCTTTCGGAATATCTTGCAAATCATATGGTAGCAGGTATTGTGTCACAGGTTTACGGGCAATCACGTTCTTTCCTTGCCAGCGGTATGATCGCTGCTTTTTCTTTGCTGGTTTTGATTGTTATAATGGGTTATAAAAGTAATAAGAATAAATAAGCAATAACAAATTAAATAGTAGTGAGATAACCATGACTGCACCCCTAATGCCAAAAGCCACCGCCGTGTGGCTTATTGAAAATACAGCACTTACCTTTAATCAGATTGCCAATTTTTGTGGCATACATATTCTTGAAGTGCAAACTATTGCTGATAGTGAAAAAAATCAAGCCATGGTTGGTTTTGATCCCATTGCATCTGGCCAATTATCCTTAAAGGAAATTCAAAGTTGTGAACAAGATCCAAAGCGTGAATTAAAAATTAACACGGCCGTTGATGCCAATAGTATTTTGGGTAAGAAAAAAACACGTTATACCCCCCTAGCACGTCGCCAAGAAAGACCAGATGCAATTGCATGGCTAGTGAAATACTATAGCCATTTATCAGATACACAGGTTATGCGTTTAATTGGTACAACCAAGGCAACAATTAAAGCCGTGCGTGAGAAATCCCATTGGAACGCAAAAAATATTAAACCACGAAGTCCTGTACAACTTGGATTTTGCACGCAAACAGAATTGGAAAAAGCTATCCAAGCTGCTGATCATCGGACTGACAAAAAAAAAGAACACCACCATACGCCTGAAGAAATGGTAAGCTAGGGAAAGGTTAATATGTTCACAGTAGCTGCCTTATATCAGTTTTGTGATTTCACCGCATATAACAAAATGCGCCAACCTTTGCACGATTTTTTAATAAAACATCAAATTAAAGGCACTTTAATTATTGCACCCGAGGGAATAAATGGCACTGTTGCCGCAACACAATCCTCAATAATGGCCCTGCGTGAATATTTAGGCGTAATTGGTTTTACTAGTCTTAATTACAAGGAATCATTTACCAACAAGCAACCATTTTTGCGCACGAAAGTACGTTTAAAAAAGGAAATTGTTACCCTAAGGCAAGAAAATGCAAACCCAGGATGTGCATGTGGAATACATGTGGAACCTAAGGATTGGAACGCGCTTATTTCCGATCCAAACGTTGTTACCATTGATACCCGTAATGATTACGAAGTAGAAATAGGCACCTTTAAAAATGCCATTAACCCTAAAACTGAAAATTTTGTTGATTTCCCTGAATTTGTGAAGAATAAGCTGCAGGATAAAAAAAATAAAAAAATAGCAATGTTTTGTACCGGCGGTATCCGTTGCGAAAAATCAACTTCCTATCTTTTGCAAATGGGATTCAAGGATGTTTATCACTTAAAAGGCGGCATCTTAAATTACCTTGAAAAAATTCCCCAGGAACAATCCCTTTGGCAAGGTGAATGTTTTGTATTTGATGAGCGAGTAAGTGTTAATCATGATTTAGAAAAGGGTACATATGATATTTGCCATGGCTGCAAATTTCCCCTGAGTGAAGCTGATAAACAGCATAAGGATTATCAAGTTGCGGTAAAATGCCACAGATGCGCCCAAAAATTTAGCCCTAAACATTACCAAAAAGCTGCAATAAGGCACAAACAAATGCAAATTGCCAAACAAAAAGGGATCCTTCACTTAGGAAACCAAAGGGATATTCAAAAAAACAAGCGCAATGCTGCCCATTAATCTTAAAGGAAAACAACGCTTACTTGGTGTTGACTATGGGGAAAAGCGCATAGGTTTAGCCATATCAGACTTAACTTGGACAATAGCCAGCCCCTATGCCGTTGTTGTAAAGGAAAAGTTTTTGTTGGCTTTGCAAGAAATCAATAAAACCTATGGTGAAATTATGGTAGTTATTGGTTGGCCACTTCACATAGATGGCACAAAAAGTATAAGCTGCGATAAGGTTGATTATTTTATCACAAAGTATTTGCATAATTACACGGTACATAAATGTGATGAACGTTTAAGTACTGCTGCTGTCACACGCACCATGATTACGGCTAATCTTTCTAGGCAAAAACAAAAACAGGTCGTTGATAAGTTAGCGGCAGCCTATATGTTACAAGGTTACCTTGATCAGCTTTAACGCTTTGCATACTTTTGCACGTTTAATTCATCGATGGATTTCTGTTCGGCTTTCGCTACTTCAGTTTTTATTCGTTTTTTTTCGCGCCCATGTAAAATTTCATATGTTTTACTCTCACGGAATAGATTCAGTAGCATATCATTAATTTTTTCAAGGGCTGCTTGCAATTCTATAATTTCATCTTGCAATAAAATGTTTTTTTGTTCCGTAGCCTTAATAAATGCTCCTAGAGTTTGACTACTCGAAGTATTCACACTAGCAATTAAACGTTCCGTGTTTATAAGCCCGCGATTACTTTTTATACGATCAGAACGTAGGGTAATCTGCTGGTTTACCATGGAAATTTGTTCTTTTAACTGTTCTATTTCGTAATCATAGATTTTTAAAACTTTTGCCGTTGATTTTAAAAGTCTAGACATGAACTCAATTTAAAAACTTATATTCCTGCAAGAATAGAAAAAAATTATTAATGTTATATAAATGATTCCAAAAAAATCAGTGAAACTAGCCTAATCTCTAAAAGTTTAATTCCTTGTTTTTTTTACGGTTGATGTTTTTTTTACGTTTTTTTGCATAAAAGGGGCAGTTTATGCCTATAAAAATGATAAAAGGGAATTTTTTACCTACATTTTAACTAATTTTTTATCAATTTTTACGATCATAGATCTTAGTAAAGAAAATTACATAAACCCTTGAACGAATTAATCAAACGTTTTGGAACATCTAAACTTATAACCATGCTATTAGTGGGTGGTCTTTTACTTGGGTTTTTCACCTTCATTATGATGCGTGCATCGGAACCAAACCTTAGTCTCCTTTTTGGTTATCTGGATACGGCAGATGCTGGTCGTATTGTTGAAAGGCTGCAAACATCTGGTGTTCCACACGAAATTAGTGCCGATGGTACCATGGTATTTGTGCCCGATGATCAGGTTGCTAAATTACGCATGGAATTAGCTAACGATGGCTTACCAGCAGGTGGTGGCGTAGGTTACGAAATTTTTGATAAGCAAGATGTATTGGGCACAACAAATGCATTATTGGGGATCAACCAAATCCGAGCCCTTGAAGGGGAATTAGCTAAATCAATCCGCACTATTCAAGGGGTACATGCTGCGCGTGTACATTTGGTCGTGCCAAAGCGTGAACTTTTTTCCGACAATCAACAGGAACCTTCGGCATCAGTAATTGTGCGTTTACGTGGCACGGCTATGTTATCGGCAAATCAAGTACAATCCATTCGTTACCTTGTAACTGCCGGTGTACCAGGTTTAATGCACGAAAATGTATCAATAATAGATGATCGCGGAAATTTACTGGCTAAAGGTAAAGACAGTAACACCGCCAAGGATAGTAATCTTTTGCAGCAAGAAACACAAAATGAATACGAACTGAAAACGGCACGTTCTATTGAATCTTTACTCGATAGAACACTTGGTACAAATAAAACTAGGGCTAAAGTCACCGTTGATATGGATTTTGATAAACGTACATCAACATCTGTTGCCTTTGATCCTGCCGGGCAAGTTGTTCGAAGCCAAACATCCTCTGAAGATGGTTCAAATTCTAATGATGTGTTGACGAATAATCCTGTAACTGTTCAAAACACCCTTCCTGGAAACGAAGCATCTGCCGCTGCAACAGGTGGTTCACGTAGTAATAGCACAACTACCCAAGAAAATGTTCAGTACGAAATTTCTAATACTACCCAAACCCTTGTGAAAGAAGTTGGATCAATCGTAAAACAATCTATTGCAGTTATGGTTGATGGCACGTATGACGTTAAAGAAGATGGCACAAAAGAATATAAACCACTTCCAGAAGCTGATATTGAAAAGCTTACGGAACTTGTAAAAACAGCAGCTGGCTTTGATGAAAAACGCGGAGATCAAATCAAAGTTATTAACATGAAGTTTTATGAATCACCGGCTGATCAAGAATTAGAAGAAGAGCCGGAAAATTTATTAAACTTAAACTTCGGTAAACTAGCAGAATTAGGAATTACAGCCTTAGTTGTGATTATTGGTTTACTTTTTGTACTACGCCCCATGATATTAAGTATATTTGCCCCCCAAAGAAAACTTTCTGCAGCAGAACAAGCCCTAGCCGCTGCTGCTGCTAGTCAAAAGCAAGCTGCTGCTGCTCCTGGGGTTTCTCCAGAACAAATTCAAGGTATGCAAGCGACCCCACAATACGTTCAGCAAGACCCGCAGTACATACAACAAATTCAGCAGCCACAAAACGTTCCTCAGCAAGTCATTATTCAGCAAGCAGCCAGCCCACAGGTGCAATACAGGCGGCAAGAAGTTGAGGAAGAGGAAGAAGTAAAATTAAAAAAACGTAAGGGAATAGCACCTGAACTTGCTGAATCATTAATCAATATAGAACAAATTGAAGGAATGGTTGGTCAATCATCCATTCGAAAAGTTGCTGATTTAGTTGAAAAACACCCAGAAGAATCGGTTGGGATTGTTAGAACCTGGATGCATGGAGGATAAATGAATAACGAAAGAAGATTAATTAATCCCGAAACTAATATTCCTTACACAGGGCTTGAAAAAGCTGCAATGCTTATGCTTTCATTACCAGACGAGCAAGCACAAATTGTTTTTAGTTATCTCGATCCTGATGAAATTAAAGAACTTTCTGAAGGTATGATTAACCTTGGTGCTGTAAGGGCAGACACAATAGAAATGCTATGCGTAGAGTTTGTGAACGAACTTGCAAGCTCTGGTTCCCTTGTAGGTTCGGTTGAAAGTACAGAGCGTCTTTTAAGTCGTGTGCTATCAGAAGATTCAGCGGAAAAAATTATGGAAGAAATACGTGGTCCTGCAGGTCGTACCCTTTGGGATAAACTAAGCAATGTAAATGAAGAAATTCTTGCTAACTACTTGAAAAATGAATATCCACAAACAGTAGCTGTTGTTTTAACACGAATTAAGCCAAAAAGCGCTGCCATTGTTTTAGGCAACCTCCCGGATCAACTTGCTGACGATGTTGTAAAACGTATGTTACGTATTGAAACCGTGCGTAAGGATGTTCTAGAAGGTATTGAAAATACCTTAAGGAAAGAGTTTATGAGTAATATTGCACGAAGCTCTAAGGGAGATTCCTACGAACTTGTAGCCGATATTTTTAATAACTTAGACAAAAGTTCAGAAACGCGTTTGTTAGGAAATATTGAAGCCTACGATGCAAGTACAGCAGAACGTATTCGAAATTTAATGTTTACCTTCGAAGATCTTTCTCAACTTGATAGTGGTTCTATCCAAATGGTCATGAAAAACGTTGATCGTGCAAAACTTGGATTAGCACTAAAAGGCTTAACAAGCACAATTGCCGATAAATTTATTAAAAATATGTCTGAACGTGCTGCAAAATTACTAAAAGATGAAATGGATAATATGGGCGCCGTTAGGGTTAAAGACGTGGAAAATGCACAAAACCAAATTATTGCAGTTGCAAAAGATATGGCTACCCGAAATGAAATTAACATTAATGGCAGTAACGATAATGAAGAAATGGTGAGTTAATGGCAGCAATTCTTAAACCCAAGGATCTTAAGTACAAGCAAGTTGAAAAGGCACACTTTTTAGAATTTGTTTCCGATTACGATGGCTTAACATATTCCTATGAAGAATTAAAAGAAGCAGAAAGCCAAGGCTATGCAAAGGGTTATGGCGATGGACTAGACTTAGGTATCACAACGGGTGAAAACCGGGCCCTTAGGGAAAATGATATTGCTTTAAACCATATTCTTGAAGAGATTAAAAAACAAATCAATATCATTGCTGAATTAGAAAAACACTTCCACGAAAACTTTTTTTCAACAATTGTGAAAATTTGTCATGCCGTTTTAGAAAAAACTATGCCACACTTTTTTATACATGGTGCAAAAGAAGAGCTTGCTGAAGTTTTAAAACAAGTTATTCAAAACTCTATTATTAAGGTACCAATAAAAATTGAAATATCTGAAGAAATGTATGATTTTACCACAAAAAAAGCCAGTGAGCTTTCTGAACAGCATAAAAGCACTATCGAGGTAATAAAATCTAAAAATGTATCAGACCATGCTTGTTTAATCACTTGGGATGGTGGCGGCGCCAAATGGGATATAAATATTAGGCTAGAAGAAATAAAAAAATTACTTGAAGAGTATGAGTTTAAAACTATTAATGGAGGCGAAGCATGATATTAGATGATGAAAATAATATTCCACCAGAAAATCAAACGGGTGAAGAACCACAAAATGAAGCACAAGAAGGTGCTAACATTGAACCTGATGCTAATATTCCTGACCTAAATGAACAAGTAGAAACACCTCCTGAAGGTGATATTGCTTTTAGTGAAGAAGAATTATTAGCCGATGCACTAAACAATGAAGAAAGCAAAACGGCTGCAGAAGAAATGCAAGCAGAAATTTCTGCAAGTAAACACGATGCTGCAGAACTTGAAGCAGTGTACGATGTTCCCGTACAAATTTCAGCTGTCTTAGGTCGTGCGACTATGCCAGTGCATAATTTATTAAAACTAGGTCGTGGTGCCGTTGTGGAACTTGATCGCCGTATTGGTGAAGCCATTGATATTTATGTTAACAACATGCTTGTTGCGCGTGGTGAAGTGGTAGTAGTTGATGATCGATTAGGTATTACGATGACGGAAATTATAAAAACACGAATAAGCGGAAAATAAGAATTTATTATTGGGGAGAAATATGCGTTTATTAATCATTGGAACTTTAGAAGGGCATGTAACAGCCGCCGCGAAAATAGCCATAAATAATGGTGCTAAAGTTACACACATTTCCGATACGGAAAAAGCCCTACAGGCTATTCGCAATGGAAAGGGTGCTGATTTGGTCTTGATTGATTTTGTCTTAGATGTGCAAGGTTTTTTAAAGGCTTTAGCTACTGAACGTATAACATTGCCAGTTGTTGCCTGTGGTGTAAGCCCCGATCCCGATAAAGCTGCTGCGGCGATTCGATCTGGTGCAAAGGAATATATTAGTTTGCCCCCAGATCCAGAAATGATAGCTGCAGTGCTAGAAGCCGTTTCAAACCAAGATCAAAATTTTATTCATCGTGATAAAAAAACCGCTGAATTACTGAAATTTGCTGATCGAATAGCCCCAAGTGAAGCTAGTGTTCTTATAACCGGTGAATCTGGTACGGGTAAGGAAGTGATGGCGCGTTATATCCATAATAACTCTCGTCGTAAAGATGCGCCTTTTGTATCCTTAAACTGTGCAGCTATTCCGGAAAATTTATTGGAATCAGAATTGTTTGGTCACGAAAAAGGCGCTTTTACAGGAGCCATAGCCAGCCGCGTTGGTAAATTTGAAGAAGCAAATTGTGGTACGTTATTATTAGACGAGATCACGGAAATGCACCCTCGCCTTCAGGCAAAACTATTACGTGCAATTCAAGAACGTGTTATAGATCGCGTTGGAGGTAGCCAGCCAATTCATGTAAACATCCGTATTATTGCAACCTCTAACCGTAATATGGCCGAAAGTGTGAAGTCGCAAGTATTTCGCGAAGATTTATATTTTCGTTTAAACGTTGTGAATATTAATATGCCACCCTTAAGGGAAAGGGTTATGGATATACACCCCTTAGCAGAATACTTTTTAGAAAAATATTGTAAGCTTAACCATTTAGAACGCAAAAAAATTTCATCAGAAGCTGTAAAAGCCATAAATGTTCACGATTGGCCTGGAAACGTTCGTGAGTTAGAAAATGCCATTCACCGTGGAGCATTATTATCACAATCTTCCATGATTCAGCCTGAGGATATATTTGGACTTCATGGGCCTACACGTAACAACTATAAATCAGATGCATCAACACCAATAATGGTGGGAAAAACCGTATCAGAAGTTGAAAAAGAACTTATTTTAAACACCCTAGACCACTGCTTAGGCAATCGAACCCATGCAGCTAATATTCTTGGAATTTCTATTCGTACCCTACGTAATAAGTTAAAGGAATACCGTGAAAATACTGCAGAAAGTTTTGTAACACAATAGGTATAGCATGGCAGCAAATACAAACAGCACAACCTTAGCAAAGCTTCCGAGCATACTGTCTCTTGTTGTGCGTTCAGATATTTTATTTGCCGTTGGTGTGATGGTAATAATGGTCGTGCTATTAATGCCTATGCCCAAATTTCTTATGGATTTTTCCCTAGCAATATCTATTACTTTTTCTGTCATGATTCTTATGACATCGCTATTTATTCTAAAACCGAATGATTTTAGTTCTTTTCCTACCATATTATTAATTGCGACTATGATTCGTTTATCGCTAAACGTGGCATCTACCAGATTAATTTTATCTGATGGCCACAAGGGGACGAGTGCCGCAGGTAAAGTAATAGAAGCCTTTGGCAACTTTGTAATGGGTGGTAACTTTATTATTGGTTTAGTGGTTTTTGCCATTTTGGTTATTGTTAATTTTATTGTGATCACCAAAGGTTCTGGTCGTATTGCCGAAGTTGCCGCCAGATTTAGTTTAGATTCCATGCCGGGCAAGCAAATGGCTATTGATGCTGACCTTGCCGCTGGCATGATTAATGAAAGCGAAGCCAAAAAGCGTCGCCGTGAAATTGAATCAGAAAGTAACTTTTACGGATCTATGGATGGTGCCGCAAAATTTGTGCGTGGTGATGCCATTGCTGGCTTGTTAATTACAGCCATCAATATTATTGGTGGAATAATCATTGGTGTTGCCCAAAATAGCATGAGCCTTTGGGATGCAACCCGGACTTACACGCTACTCACAGTGGGTGATGGCTTAGTGACCCAAATACCTGCCTTAATTGTTTCCACTGCAGCTGGTTTGATTGTTTCTAAATCAGGCATAGAAGGATCTACGGATAAAGCTTTATTTAAGCAACTTAGCACTTATCCTACTGCTTTAGCCATGGCTGGAATAGTTATGGGATTAATGGGGCTTTTACCTGGTATTCCATTTATACCTTTTGCTTTACTTGCTGGTGGAGCAGGCTATTTATCGTATTCATCGTATCAAAAACATATGGCAGAAGAAAAAAATGAACTGATAGCTGAACAACAACGCAAAAAAAATGAAGATATGCGCAAAGCACAAGAAATCGCCATGTCACAGGCCACAACTACAGCTATTGAAATGATTCGCTTAGAACTTGGTTACAACTTACTTAATCTTTTGAATAGCGGAGAAAAACAACTTACAGAACTTATTAAGAATTTACGCACCCAACTGCAAGCAGAAATGGGTGTTAGTTTGCCAACGGTTCGTATTCAAGACAATATGCAACTTAAAGATGACGAATATGTTATTAAAATAAAAGAAGTTGAAGCCGGAAAAGGTGAAGTCCGTGCTAATCGTTTACTCATAATGGATCCAGGAGGACAACCATTAAATATGCAAGGAGAAAACACACGTGAGCCAAGTTTTGGCCTTCCTGCCATGTGGATAGAAACAAAAAAACGACGCGAAGCAGAAAATAAAAATTACACTATCGTTGAACCATCCGTGGTGTTATCTACCCATCTCACAGAAATTATTCGAGACAACATCGGCGAGCTACTTACTTATGCTGATGTACAAAGTATGCTCGATGATATGAATGAAAGTTATAAAAAATTACTTAACGACCTTGTACCAGGGCTAATTACTGTTGGTGGTATTCAGCGTGTATTACAAAACCTTATTGCTGAACGGGTATCAATTCGTGATTTACAAACTATACTTGAAGGTATTGCCGAAGCTTGCAGTTTTACTAACCATATTGGTACGATAACCGAACATGTGCGCATGCGTTTAAGCCGTCAAATTACTTTTAATCATGCCGATGATGATAATTCTTTAAGCATTATTACCCTTGGAGCCCAATGGGAACAAAATTTTGCAGAAGCCATTATAGGCGATGGTGAAAATAAGCAACTTGCTTTACCACCAAGCCAAATGCAAGACTTTATTTTTAAAACGAACGAAGTCTATGACCGATATTCAATGATAGGTGAAATGCCTATTCTTGTAACTACAGCCATCGTAAGACCTTTTGTGCGCTCAATTTTAGAAAGGGTTCGACCATCTGTAATTATTATGTCACAAAGTGAAGTGCATCCAAAAATCAAAATTCGTTCCCTAGGACAGCTAGGATAAAATACGAAATTAAGATCTAATCTTGTGTGGTAATACCCAGGGCTTCATTTACAAGATTTACCTGTTCTTGTTCATGGCGTTTGGCATATCCTGTTGCCGGAGATGCCGATGCCCTTCTACCCACATAAATAGGCCGAGTATTTTCAAAGGCCAGTTCCTTAAGGGTTTGTTCGATTAAGCGATCAATATAATACCATGCTCCCATATTTTGTGGCTCTTCCTGGCACCAAATAACCTTTGCCAAAACAAATGGCCCAAGAACTTTCCTAAGCTCTTCTTTTGGAAATGGGTAAAGCTGTTCAAGGCGAATAATTGGAATTTTTAATCCTAGCTGATTTTTTTTTGCTAATAAATCATAATAAACTTTACCAGAACACAAAATAACTTGATCAAGTTTTCCTTCACCACCATCTAATAATACAGGTTCAAATTTAGATTTTTCATCAAAATCTTGAAGGTGCGAGTAAACTTTTTTATGACGTAATAAAGATTTTGGTGTGAAAACAATAAGTGGAATACGCCAATTGTTATGAATTTGTCTTCTTAGCGCATGAAAATAATTTGCAGGTGTCGTGCAATTTACAACAAACATATTGTTTTCAGCGCAAAGCTGTAAAAACCTTTCAGGCCTAGCCGAAGAATGTTCTGGCCCTTGCCCTTCAGAACCATGGGGCAACAACATAACTAAACCACACAAACGTGACCATTTTTTTTCAGCACTTGCTATAAACTGATCAATAATTACTTGCGCACCGTTGGCGAAATCACCAAACTGTGCTTCCCATAGCACCAGTGTATTGGGGTTAGCATTGGAATAACCATATTCAAAACCCAAAACCGCAGCCTCCGATAAGGGACTATCATGTACTTCAAAAAATACTTTTTGGTCATCTTGAAGGTGGTTTATAGGATAATAATATTCATTCGTATTCTGATCAATAACCGCTGCATGGCGCTGAGAAAAAGTTCCTCTGGTGGAATCTTGCCCTGAAAGGCGCACGTGGTAGCCTTCATGCACCAAACTTGCATAAGCAAGCATTTCTGCATTCGCCCAATCTATAGCTACCCCTGAATCAACCTGGTCTTTACGCAAATCGAATAAGCGCATAAGCTTTTTATGAACAGCTATACTATCTGGAAAAGTGTTTAGCTTTTCAGCCAACATTTTTAAAGTTTTTCCATCAACACTAGTTTTGGTTAAGTTTTTTTTATCGTTCAGGCTGCTCCAGCTACCCCTAAGCCAATCAACTTGCTTTTCGTTATCTTGTATATTTTTCGAAGATTTAAAGGCATTTTCAAGATCTGACATTACAGCTTCTTTAATTTCTTGCAGCTCATGCGTGCTTATTTTATCTGTTTCACTAAGCTGTTTTTCATAAATATTTAAAAGGGATAAATGTTTAGCAATTTTCTTGTACATCATCGGTTGCGTAAACATTGGTTCATCGCCTTCATTGTGGCCATGGCGCCGATAGCAAACTAAGTCTATAAAACAATCCTTATGAAATTGACGGGTAAATTCCGTCGCAAGCTTAGCAACTTTTACCACTTCATCTGGGTAATCACCGTTAACATGAAAAATCGGTGCCTGAATTCCCTTGGCAACATCTGTACAATATGGACTAGAATGTGCCTTACGCGGTGTTGTGGTAAAACCTATCTGATTATTAATAATAATATGTAATGTTCCACCGGTATCGTAACCTTCAAGGCCATCTAAACCTATACTTTCAGTGGTAATGCCCTGGCCATTAAAGGCAGCATCGCCATGTAATACTAGGCCAATAACACGCTTACGCAGAACATCTTGCTTCAAATCTTGTTTTGAACGCACCTTGCCCTGCACAACAGGACCCACAAATTCCAAATGTGATGGATTGGGGGTTAAGGAAATATGTAAAGGTTTATCGTTTAGTGTTTTATCACTTGAATATCCTAAGTGATATTTTACATCTCCAGAACCATCAAAATTTTCTGGCACAATGCTTTCACCTTGAAACATAGCAAAGATATGATGCAATGGCTGACCAACAATATTTGCCATAACGTTTAAGCGTCCTCGATGGCTCATACCAATAACAATTTCATCAACGCCATCATTTACACAACTTTCCATGATTTGATGAATTGCCGCTATAGTGGCCTCGCCACCATCTAAGCCAAAACGTTTAGCTCCAGGAAAGCGCTTGTGCAAAAAGTTTTCAAACATTTCTGCCTTAGCCAAATTTTTGTAAATACTTTTTTTATCAATATTTTGATCAAGATTATCATTTTCTATTTTTTCTTGAATCCATGCACGTTGATCAGGATCTTGAATATGCATGTATTCATAGCCAATATTTCCGCAATAAACCTTTTGAAGCTTTTCCAAAACCTGTTGGAACGTTGCCGATGTAAAGCCAAGCATATTATCAACTAAATAAGCTGTTTCATCATACTCATCAAACCCATAGGTATTTGAATCGAGCTCTGCATGGTATTCTTGCACCTGTAACCCTAGTGGGTCTAAGGTTGCATGCAAGTGACCGCGCACCCTGTACGAACGAATCATCTGAAGTAAGCGAAGGGATCCTATGGTTTTTTGTAAATACGCACGTTCAGCATTTTTTTCAGCTTTTTTTTCTTTTTCTACACAAACCTGATTCGGTTTTTCAGGTTCAGGATTTTCCTGCATAGCTTTTGATTCTAAAATAATCTTTGGGGAAAAATTACCCGGTGCTAATTCGCAATCACGAAACAAGCGTTGCCATTTAGGGTCTACTAAAGTGGGATTAGATAAATACTGTTGATAAACTTGACTTAAATAAGCCCCATTTTCGCCGCTAAAAACCTCATCATCTTTCATATGCTTATGCCTTAATAGCCTCTAACATGGCATCACCTAATTTTGCTGGAGTTGGCGCTACAATAATATTATTTTCTTGTAAATATAGAATTTTTTCTGCAGCACTATCACCTTTACCAGATGCAATAGCCCCGGCATGCCCCATACGCCTGCCTTTAGGCGCTGTAACGCCAGCAATAAAAGCTGCAACTGGTTTGTTAAGGCCTTTTTTACGCTGATGCTTTATAAAATCTACAGCTTCTTGTTCGTCAGCACCACCAATTTCACCAATCATGAACACAGCCTCTGTAT
>CAYGPH010000019.1:0-24688 GCA_964351815.1 uncultured Verrucomicrobiales bacterium
ATTAGATAGGTTAAGAAGTAAGGGTTTTGAAGATCAACAAATAAACAATCACTTTTATTATCATCTAGATATACCATGTGATATCAAACCTTCATTACTTGTTATAAGTAGAGGCTTAGTTAAAGATATCGTAGAGGAAACTTTTAAGGTTAATGCAGAATGTGAAATTGGTAAGATAATAAAATCCTTATTAGCTCATCATCGAGATAAGCAACTTTATGCTGGTATTAAAGGGGATATTAGAAATCGTCTTGTTACTTTGAAACAAAGTAAGATCTAAATTAGTTTTTTTTGACTCGAAGAAAAAATAAAGTTGTCTATTGTATAATCGCTATCAACATTTGAGGTTATTTTAGCTATTATAAAAATATATTTATTAAATTATATTTTTATGTCGTTTGTTATTGTTCTAGGAAATGAAAAAGGTGGTACCGGAAAATCTACTGTTTCCATGCATTTAATTACTTCTCTTTTACGCGATGGCTACAAAGTAGGCAGTATTGATGTTGATGCACGTCAGGGCACGTTATCACGTTATGTGGAAAACAGGATTTTGCGTGCCAAAGCTTATCCAGATGAAGATTTGCCAATTCCAAACCATGTACCGGTATTTCGATCTAGCAATAATAATATTGATGAATCAAAACATGAAGAAGAAGAAAACTTAAAAAAGGCTATGGAAAGCTTAAGCAATATGGATTTTATTGTGATCGATACACCTGGTAGCGACATGCATTTATCGCGTTTGGCCCATAGTTACGCTGATACACTTATTACGCCTATGAATGATAGTTTTATTGATCTTGATATGTTGGCCAGAGTTGATCCTGAAACTCATGAAGTTATAAAACCAAGTACCTATTCGGAAATGGTTTGGGAACAAAAGAAAAACAGGGCTCTACGTGACCGCCGAAATACCGACTGGATTGTCTTACGTAATCGGATGAGTTCTTTAGGAAATCGCAATAAGGAAGAAATGGAAACTATTCTTTTAAAACTTGCTAAACGTATTGGTTTCCGATTAATACACGGATTTTGCGAGCGAGTTATTTTCCGTGAATTATTCTTAAATGGAATTACACTACTTGATATCCATGAAACAAAAACAAAAATGAATATGTCACATGTGGCAGCTCGCCAGGAAATGCAAAACCTTATACAAGCGATTAAACTGCCTTCTTTAAACAGAAGAGTAGCCTAAGCTATTTACACGAAAATGCCACTATTAACTGCTTATTAATTTTTTTCTTCTAATATGTTCGTTAGAGGATTTTTAAGGCAGTTGAGGCCATGCGTTATTTAGTTTTATGCATCATCGCAGCAAGCTTATATTCAAAAAATCTAGAATTTGATTATTCCTCATCCCCCACCTATCGATACGCTAAATCTTTTTGGGATGCCGAAGAAGATGAAAACAGCAAAAAACGCAAGGGTGGTTCTAGGATATCAGCAAAAACAACCATTAAAAATGCGCATAGCTTTTCCATTCAAAGAGTTCCTACCAGTGCAGAAATAGATCGGTTGAACACTTCCTTAGAAAAATTTTTAAAGAACCAAGAATTTCAAGCACAAAAAGCCAAGCTTGAACCTACAGATTTTCAAATGCAAATTCGCATGCAGCCACTTATGAAAGATACAGTTTTATAAAAAAACCTTTAACGTTTTAAAGATGCGTAATAAAAATTATTCTAATTTCGTTTGCACAGAAAAAATTGTTATTTGGCTTTTACCGTAGGTTTTTTGTTTGATAATATCATCAATGTAAGTATTTAAGGTATTATCCATGTTTACTGTCTGCTCTTGTTCTAAAATTACCAAACTTTGCTTATGGAGCATCCTCTGATTTATCATATACCCTAAACATGCAGCTTCCAAACCCTGGTTGTAGGGTGGATCAAGAAACAGCAGATCAATTTTTTGTGATATGATTTGCTTATAATCTTTATAAACGCGACAAGCTTGTTGTATGTGTGGTGGGAACAAGCATATATTTTTCATCAGTATTTCGAAGGTTTTAGGATTTTTTTCAGCAAAAACACATCTTTGCGCGCCATTTGACAAGGCTTCTAGACCAAAGGCTCCGCTGCCGGCAAAAGCATCGCAAACAGTTGTTTTAGGCCAGTCTACCCCTAATGACGATAACATATCAAAAATGGCGTGCCGTGCACGGTTAAGGGTAGGGCGCGTATGGCTTGTGGGTGGTAGGTGTAATTTTTTACGCTTAAAGGCCCCCGTATTAATTGTTAACATTTTATTTAATAGCTTTGCATTTTTTGTGCATGGTATTACGGTTAATGCCTAGTATTCTAGCAGCTTTAGCCTTGTTTCCTTGGGTATAAACAAGGGTTTCTTCCACAAGGGCTTTTTCGACCTCAGTAATAATTATTTCGTGCAAGTTACTAACTTCTATCATGTTTTTTTGGCATTGAAAGTATTCCTTAATTTGCACGCGTATACTTGCTGATACACCTATAGACTTTTCTTTTGGCTTATTCATACAAATTGTTAATTAAGTTCAAAATAATTTTAGGACATTCCGTTTGGTTTACCTTAACCCGAAAATCTGCAGCTTGGTGAAAACCCTTGGAATACCAACCCAAATGCTTACGTGCTACTTTTACGCCAGCTTCTACGCCATAGAGGTTTAAGATCGCATCAAAATGTTTTAAAACTGTTTGTTTTTTCTCTCCTAGGGTTGGATCAACGGCTTTTAAACCATTTTTCAAAAACTCTTGCACCTGGTTAATAAACCATGGTCTACCATAGGAACCGCGACCGATCATCACACCATCTGCTTTGCTTTGTTCAAGCAGGGTTTTTGCATCTTCAACGCTTACAACATCACCATTACCAATTACGGGAATATTTACGCTGGCTTTAACCTGCTGAATAAACTGCCAATCTGATTTACCGTTGTACAATTGGCATCGCGTTCTGCCATGGACGGTAATCATTTTTATGCCAGATTTTTCGGCAATTTTCGCAAGTTCTGGTGCATTTCGGCTTTGATCATTCCAACCGGTACGCATTTTGAGCGTAACCGGAAGATTAACCGCTTTTACGGTGGCTTCTAAAATGCTTGTAGCAAGCTTAAGATCGCGCATAAGTGCAGACCCAGCGTGGCCATTAACAACTTTTTTTACCGGGCACCCCATATTGATATCAATCATTTGGGCACCTAAATCGGCATTTAATTTTGCGGCTTCTGCCATTACCTCGGGCTCACACCCAGCAAGTTGCACTGCCATAACATTGGTTCTGTGTGCTTTGGCCATACGCATGCTCTGACGCGTTTCACGAATCATGGCCTGACTTGCAATCATTTCTGAAAAAACAAGGCCTGCACCATATTCACTCACAACATTACGAAACGCCTGGTCACTAATTCCGGTCATTGGTGCTAAGAACACGTTGGATTCTGTTTTTAAAGAACCAATTTTTATCGCTTTCAGCATGTCTTACTAAGGTAATAAACTATTTTTTTCTTGAACTTAATATAGCAGCTGTGTCTTAATTTTTCATCATAAGAAAAAACATTCTTACTTTTTCTTAGGCGGTGCAACATAAGGCACATTTAAATTTTTACGATATAAATAAGATTGTAGTCCGTTTTCATTTTCTAAACCTAATTCTTTTTCAATATGCTTAACAGTCTTTCCTATTTTAAGGAGACTTAAAATTTTTTTCACGGTGTTGATCAAAAAAACCTGGTTTTAAACGTGGTTTTTCTTTCTTGAATTTTGAAAATTTATCAAGCTTTTCTCTCTTAACATAATTGGTAAGGCCCCTATCTGAACAAGGACATTTTAGTCAATATTACAATTTAATTATTCTGCGTGCCTTTTCATCAGATAATTATTGCGTATCAAATAGCTAGTGTTTATATTGAAGCATGTTATTTATAAGTGTTTACGCAATTGCTTCAAGACATTGAAAATATTTTAGAAGAAAAAAAAGCAACGAATATAAAAGTCATACCACTCATAGGTAAATCATCTCTAGCGGACCATATGATTATAGCAACGGCGCAGTCAACACGGTTATTATATGCCATTGCAGAGCACATTGCTAAACATTACAAACAGCATACGGATATTATTCCAACAATTGAAGGCAAGGTACCTTCTGAATGGGTAGTGGTTGATGCTCAGGATATTATTATTCATCTATTTAAACCAGAAGCACGAGAAATTTATAATTTAGAAAAAATGTGGACTGACCCGGCTAAATAGTACAGTTAAAATGTTTACAAATGTTCTTATTTTAGCTGCCGGTAATATAAACCATAATGATCCCTTGAAAGCTGTGTTAGATGACTATTTAAAGAGATTAAAATGTTGCCAAATCACCGAGATCAAACAAAAAAAACAAGCTAATATATTAAATTTTTTTGAATGTGAAAAATATTTAAAGCCACAGGATGCTATTATTATTTGTGATGTTTTGGGAAAAAACTATTCCTCGCCTGAGCTATCCAAAATTTTGCAAAGTGTTCAGGTAAATTTTTCTCGCTTGGTTTTTGTTATTGGTGCAGCTGAGGGTGTTGATGATATGTTTAAAAATAAGGCTCAAATGCTATTAAGCCTTGGCAAGAATACATGGCCCCATAAATTGTTTCGCGTTATGTTAATAGAACAGCTTTATCGCACACAGCAAATTCTATTGAATCACCCCTATCATAAGAACTAAGTAAATGTCTTATTTAAAAAAAATTTTTGATCAACATAAGATTCAGGCAAAAAAACACCTGGGCCAACATTTTTTGCATGATATAACCTATTGTGGGCGAATGCTAAGCGGGCTCAATCTTACAGACCAAACTGTTGTGGAAATTGGTCCTGGCCCTGGTTCATTAACCCATTTATTATGTCAATTGCCATTGAAAAAGCTTTTGTTAATTGAAAAAGATAAAAGTTTTGAAAGTATCCATGAAAATCTTGTGGCTAATAGTACAATTGCAGATATTAATATAAATTATATTGATGCCTTACGGTTTTTACCAAGCAAAGCTTTAAGCAGTAATGAGACTTATCATATTATTGCTAATTTACCTTATAATATTGGTTCGGAATTGTTATTTTTTTGGATACAGGATTTACCGCAAATTCAATCAATAACGGTTATGTTGCAAAGGGAAGTGGTAGAACGAATGGTCAGTCCAGAAAATAAGCCAACCTATGGCCGATTATCGGTTATGTTACAAAATATTTATCACATAGAAAAGTTGTTTGATGTTCCTCCACAGGCTTTTACACCGGCACCTAAAGTGTATTCTAGTGTTGTGCGTTTAATTCCAAAAAATCCTATCCTTAGGGAAAAAATTATAACATTATTAAAAGAAGTGACCACAATTGCTTTTACAAAACGCCGGAAAATGTTACGTTCATCCCTTGGTAAAAAATTACCAGTAACTGTTTGGCAACCTTTCTGTGCAAATAATAATATATGCGAAACACTTCGACCAGAAAACTTACAACCAAAAGATTATTATGAACTTGCCCTATGGATAAACCAACAAATTTAGTCAGTTTACAAAAATACCTTAAAGAACATGATATTTCAGCCTTGCTTATCCCACACGAGGATCGCTTTTTAGCTGAATACACCTCTCCTGAAGATGAACGCTTGGCCTGGGTTAGTGGATTTACAGGCTCTGCAGGTTTTGCAATTGTTACGCAAAAGTATGCAGGTTTATTCACCGATGGACGTTATACAATCCAAGCCGCGAAAGAAGCAAAGGATTTTATTTGCCAAAGCACAAGTTGGCTTTCTGTAAGTGAATTTATTCAACACCATGATATTCATGAGCTTTTTGTTGACCCATGGCTTATTAGTAGCGCCAATGCTGATATTTGGCAAAAATATACGGATTTGCAATTTATTGATATAAACCCCGTAGACGCTATTTGGCAAGACCGGTTTTTAGTTAAAAACTTAACAGAGCAAAATTCTCAGGTCTTAATGCTTGATGAAAAAAGTGTTGGCAAAACCCGCTATGATAAGTTAGGTGTTGTTCGTAATGTGATAAAAAAACTTGATGTTGATGGTTTTTTTTTGCACAGCCCAGAATCGGTTAACTGGCTTTTAAATATTCGTGGTAACGATGTTCCCTATACGCCAATATTACAATGCATGGCTATTGTTTTTCGAGATAGTGTTAGTCTCTTTTGTGATCCAAAGAAAATTTCTATTGAACATCAACAAGCTTTAGAAATAGACGTGCTAGATGAATCATCACTCATATCCTTTTTACAAACAAAAAAACAGCGTATTGCTGCAGATGTTAAGAATTTACCTATGGTTTTCGCAAGAAATGGTATTTACTTCCATGATTTCAAAGATCCTTGCCTACTTCCTAAGGCTAAAAAAACGCCTCAAGAAATCAAGACAATGCAAAAAGGCCATATAAAAGATGCAATATCTTTGGTGGAATTTATGTACAAGCTTCAAGATAACGAAAACAGAACTTTTAACACCGAATGTGAAGCCCAAGATGCCTTAGAAAAGATAAGGGAACAGCAAGCAGATTATGTCATGGCAAGCTTTCCAACCATTTCAGCCTTTGCAGAACATGGCGCAATAGTGCACTATAGGGCTAATGCAACAAGTGATAAAAAGCTTGGAAATGGTGTGTATTTGCTTGATTCAGGTGCTCACTATCACGGCGCTACAACAGATGTTACCCGAACTTTTTGGCTTGGAAACCAATTGCCATCGTGTAATATTAAACGCGATTACACCCAAGTTTTAAAAGGTCATATAGCTTTAGCAAAAGTTCATTTTCCCAAAGGATTAGCAGGATCGCACCTTGATGCCTTAGCAAGGCAGTTTTTATGGGAAGGGGGAGAGAATTACAGCCATGGAACAGGGCACGGAGTAGGGTGCTTTTTAAATGTCCATGAAGGTCCTCAGGGAATATCTCCTCGATCGCATGTCCCTTTAGAACTTGGAATGATTATTTCCAATGAACCCGGTATTTATCATGCAGATAAATATGGGATTCGTATTGAAAATTTACAAATAGTTGAAGAATCTGTTCATCAAGGATTTTATCATTTTAAAGCATTAACTTTAATACCATATGAAGAAAAATTAATAGATTTTTCAATGCTTACAAGACAAGAAATTCAATGGCTTAAGCTATACTACAAAAGAATAAAACAAGAAATTTTACCTTTTGTTAACCATGAAGTGAAAGACTATTTAATAAACAAATTAAATTATATACTTGATACGTAAGCCAGTAAAATTCAAAAATTTTTATCGAAAATCAATTTTCGTTATCATCACAGTTGCAATTCAATGGGGTTTGTTTGGGAGTGATATACATAAAATAGATGTTGCGGCTGGTCAACATTTGGATTTAAAAGATGTGCCAACCTGCTATAGTGTCATTCAAAAAACCGGTGAAGGGACTTTACTTTTAAGTGGAGATCTCAGCCAACACAAGGTGGATATCCATTGTTGCGGTGGTTTACTAGCCATCAATTGTGAAACGCAATTACCTTTAAGAACCTATAAAAAAAAACTTATATTTGATGGCGGTGGATTTTTAATTGCGGATTCAACTGCACCTATCACTATTAGTTCTTCCATAGTTTTAAACCAATCGGCCGTGTTTGATGTTTCCACTGGTGTAAATATTACAATTGAGGACTTGCGATCTGAACACCCAGAAAATGAACTGACCCTCAAGGGTGGGGGTGTTTTTAATTTTACAAAATATCCCTTATGTCAATTTGGCGGCTTACTAAAAACTTTATGTGTAGAAAACAATACAGCACTTCAATTTGATTGTAATTATTTTTTAAAAAACATTCGTGAACATTTAATACTAAAAGATCTTTCACAAATCGTTTATACGGGAAAAAATGATAATGCAGAAGCAATGTTACTTTTTTTTGAGGACACACCAGAAATTTCAATAGTAGGTAATGTAGGCATTAGCGTAAAACATTTAAATAATGCCCTTACCATTGAAGGTTTAAAAATAAATATGGATAAGGCGTCAAGGCTATTCTTTTTTGGTCTTGGAATAAAAAATATAGGGGATCCAGATAAGGCCTACAAAAATGAAATTCCCAAAAGTGCCCGGGTAATTTTCCTAGAAGGAAGGTCTAATATCTATGATAACAAACTTTTTGGAGATGCTGTTTTATTGGTTGATGATGGTGCAGAAATAAGCGTGGAAAGTTATGAGATACAAAAAATTATTGGTAGTCCAGATGCCCACCTTATATTAACCAATCGAAAAAAATCCCAGTGTATTTATCATTTGGTCGCCTTAAGTGAAGCAGAAAAAAAAGATCACCCCGAATTAAACGCTCCTCCATTTCATACGGAGCGTTAAAGTGCAAACACCCTTATTTTAAAGTGTTTGTTTAAAAAACCTTTTCCACAAATTAAAAATTCAAAATGTGGTAATTTAACAACAAAAATATGCTTTGGCCAATAGAAGAAATGGAAAAAAAAACACTTCATATTGACCCTTTAAGAAAGCTTAAGTATCCTCAAAGCTTAAATTTAATGAATACATAACATTATGTTAATGCAAGGCAAAAAAGGCCTAATTATGGGTCTTGCTAACGATCATTCTTTAGCCTGGGGAATTTCAGAACATTTATCAAAAGCTGGAGCAGAGCTAGCTTTTAGTTATCAATCACCAATACTTGAAAAACGTGTACGCCCTTTAGGTGAATCCTTAGGGGCAGATTTTTTTGTAGAGTGTGACGTTTCAAGTGAAAATTCCATTCCAAAAACCTTTGATGAAATTCGTAGGAGGTGGGGCAAATTAGATTTTGTGGTTCATGCCCTTGCCTTTGCTGATAAAGCTGAATTGCAAGGTCACTATTGTAATACGAGCCGTAGCAATTTTATGAATTCTATGAACATTTCTTGTTATTCCTTTACGGAAATTGCCCGTGAAGCAGCAAAACTTATGACAGATGGCGGCTCCTTAACAACATTAACCTATTATGGGGCAGAAAAAGTTGTTCCCCATTATAATGTTATGGGTGTTGCTAAAGCTGCCTTGGAATGTAGCATAAAGTATTTAGCTATGGATTTAGGGCCAAAAAATATCCGCGTTAATGGAATTTCTGCAGGACCAGTAAAAACCTTAGCTGCCAGTGGGATAGGGGATTTTCGCTACATCTTAAAGTGGAATCAATACAATTCACCATTGCGCCGCAATACGACATTAAAAGATGTTGGGGGTACGGCTTTGTATTTAATAAGTGATTTATCATCTGGTGTTACAGGAGAAGTGGTCCATGTGGATTCTGGCTATCATGTTGTTGGAATGAAAGCTACCGATGCACCAGATATAAGCGCGGTTTAATATGGTACTTTCAGATATTTGGATCCGTGAACAAGCAACAAAGGGCATGATAGAACCCTTTGTTGAGTCACAAAAACGTGAAGGTATGATTTCCTATGGTTTATCATCCTATGGCTATGATGCCAGGTGTTCACGCGAATTTAAAATTTTCACGAACATTGATAGTGCAGTTGTTGACCCAAAAAAGTTTGAGCCTGCAAGCTTTGTGGACCGGGAAACAGATGTTTGTGTGATTCCGCCGAACAGCTTTGCCCTAGCACGCACCGTTGAATATTTTCGTATCCCGCGTGATGTTCTGGTAATTTGTTTAGGAAAATCTACTTATGCTAGATGCGGAATAATTGTGAACGTTACGCCACTTGAACCTGAATGGGAAGGCCACGTAACCTTGGAGTTTTCAAATACAACACCTTTGCCTGCTAAAATATATGCAAACGAAGGCGTGTGCCAGTTTCTCTTTTTTAAGGGAGATCAACCGTGCGAAACTTCTTATCGTGATCGTTCTGGTAAGTATATGGGGCAAACTGGCGTTACCCTGCCTAAATTGTAAAGATAATATTTCATGGGTGAAGCTCTTGTAATCAAAGGTGGTGTTCCTCTGAAGGGGGAAATACAAATAAGTGGCGCAAAAAATGCTACACTCCCTTTAATGGCGGCCTCATTGTTAACAGACCAGTCCCTGACCCTAAAAAATGTGCCTAATCTTGCTGATGTCCGCACCATGGCAATGGTTTTAGAGACCCTTGGTTCTCATATTACTTTTGCAAATAATGTAATGCAAATAAACAATCCACAAATCAACCAAACAACGGCACCATATGATTTAGTTAAAACAATGCGTGCCTCAATTCTTGTTTTGGGCCCGTTGGTTGCAAAATACGGCCATGCCAAGGTTTCCCTACCGGGAGGTTGTGCAATAGGCGCTAGGGCAGTTGATTTGCACTTAGAAGGGCTAAAGTGCTTAGGAGCATCCGTTGAACTTGATCAGGGATATATAACAGCCAAGGCACCTAAAGACGGCTTAGTAGGTAACACCGTATTTTTAAAAATGCCCTCCGTTGGTGCAACGGAAAATATTATGATGGCAGCAAGCCTTGCACAAGGTGAAACAACAATAAAAAATGCTGCGCGCGAACCCGAAATTATCGACCTAGGCAATTGTTTGAATGCCATGGGTGCAAATATTTTTGGCTTAGGTAGCGACACGATAACCATTCAAGGGGTAAAAACGCTGAAACCAGCAATCCACAAAGTAGTTGCTGACCGCATTGAAACCGGCACTTATGCCATTGCTGCGCTTATTACTAAGGGAGATCTTGTTCTTCGCAACACAACCCTTGAAAACTTACCTGTTTTTTTTCAAGCGCTTGAAAATGCAGGTGCAAAAATAACACCAACAGCCGATAGCGTGCAAATCACGGCAAGTGATAAAATCCACGGTGTTGATATTATGACAGAACCATACCCAGGGTTCCCAACAGATTTGCAAGCCCAATTTATGGCTTTAATGTCTATCTGTGATGGTGCCGCTATGATCACAGAAACCATATTTGAAAACCGGTTTATGCATGTTCCAGAACTTTGCCGTATGGGAGCTGATATCAAAGTTCATCAATCCTCAGCGCTTGTTCGCGGTGTGAACAAGCTAAATGGAGCCGAAGTCATGGCAACTGATTTAAGGGCATCTGTAAGTCTTGTTCTGGCTGGCCTCGTGGCCGAAGGTGAAACAAAAGTCGGAAGAATTTACCACTTAGACCGAGGGTACGAAAATTTAACAGAAAAGTTAATGGGCTGCGGCGCAAATATTCAACGCATAAAATCCTAGTGTAAGCTTAACACAATATTATAATTTTTCTGGGTATTATACTTTTACACAGATGCTGCAACCCATTATAAAAATGCTTAGCTTATTTCTAGTTATATGTTCATCTCTTGGTCTTTTAACCATGTCTATCTATGTAAAGTCTCAAGAAAAAATTTATGCGAACCAATTTTTTAGTAAAAACTTCAATTCAAGGCCTAATGAAACTGATATATCATCAATTATTATTCACTATACCCATACTGATCTTGTAGGTGCTCTGAAAACTATCAAAAGCAAAAAAACCAAGGTTAGTTACCATTACATCATAGCTGAAAATGGAGATATTTTTCAGTTTGTTAAAGATCATTTACGATCATGGCATGCTGGGCAAAGTGCATGGGGTGGCAAAAAACATTTAAATAATTCTTCTATAGGTATAGGCTTAGTGTATCAAGGGCACGACCAGTTTGTTAAGTATGGTGAGTGGCCAAACTATGAAGAAAAGCAAATAGGAGCAACAAAAAAACTTATTAAGCAGTTAAAAAGTAAATACAATATAGAGTTACAAAATATTGTGGGCCACGAACATGTTTCCCCCAAAAGAAAAATGGACCCTGGCCCAGCGTTTCCTTGGGCAGAATTATATTATTACCTATTAAAGAAATAGTAATATAAAAAAAACGAATACTTAGCTTTTTGCTAATGGGTTCAGAGCACTGTTGTTACTTACACCAGTATAACCGCCATCTTTAAGTGAATCCGTACGAGGTGGTATGTAGTTAGCTTTTTCAGGGCTGTATGGCACTAAATGGGCATTACTTATCATAAGCGCTGGTATTTGAAGTTCTTCTTCGGGGTTACCGTAATCACTTGCAGCAAAAAGATGTGAAGTGGCTAAAAGTAAAAACGCAAAGGCTACAGTGTTAAATACCGAGTTTAATTCTGTTCTCATAAAAATATTAGAAATTACAGTTACACTTTTTTTATAACACAAAAAATTATTTAAACACATGTCATAAACAATTAATCAAGATATGTAACTTAAAGACTCTTATTTAATTGAACCTCATTGCATATATTTATACACACTTACTATTTTCCATAATATATATTATCAAATTAATTTATTCCAAATGTATCCACAGGCTTCATCCCTGCGCTTTACTTTTACTCAATAAACAATGTCACTATCATTGCTTCTAAATGTTCCGCGTTATCCTTTTTTTTATTTTTATACCAATCTTTTAGGTTTTTATTTTTTGCCTAAGGCCCATAAAAACATTATCCTTTATAGGAGATAAAATAATGGATATGAGTAATGGCAATTGCTATCGTTGGTGGTGGATTAGTAGGCAGTGTAATGGCCCTGAGTTTGCACCATAGGAAAGTCCCCTGCAGTTTGTTTGAAAAAAATAAGCTTTCAACCCAAAAAGCCGCCGATGATGGCCGCACAATTGCAGTGTCAGCGGGCTCTAAAGAAAACTTAAAAAATATTGGTTTATGGCCCTATTTGGAACCTAACGCCTGCCCAATAAATGACATTAGGGTCATGGAAGAAAAATCCGTATGGACCCTTGATTTTGATCATAAAATTTTAGGAAGCTCACCCATGGGCTATATTATTAAGCACTTTGACTTAATAAACGGTATTCAAACTGAACTAAAAAAAGCTAAACTCATTCATCTTGTTGAGGGTGCAGAAATTTCAGCTTATGAAGAAGGAAAGCTGATTATTGATGGAATAACTTGTGAATTCGATTTAGTAATTGCAGCCGATGGCAGAAACTCCTGGGTGCGAAGCCAATCGGGAATTTCTGCTAAATATAAGGAATATGGTCACCAGGCTTTGGTTTGCCATCTTACCCATGAAAAACCCCACCATAATACAGCGTGGGAAATATTTAAAAAGCGTGGCCCCCTTGCCCTTTTGCCAATGTTACATACTACCGATGGCTTGCATCAATCAGGAATAGTTTGGTGCCGTGAAAAAGGTTTTGATTGGCAAAAGTTATCGGACCAAGAATTAGCCAAGGAACTTATGGATGCCTTCCCCTATTATGGGACCATAGAAGCCACTTCCCAACGGTGGACCTACCCGATTGTCGGTTTAACCGTAAATAGGGTTGTAGATAAGCGTTTAGCCCTTGTAGGTGATGCAGGTCATGCCATGCACCCTGTGGCAGGCCAAGGGGTAAACTTGGGTTGGCGTGATGCCGAGGTGCTAGCAAACCTTATCGCTAATCATTTATCGTGCGGACTTGACGTAGGATCCCCTATCCTTTTGAAAAAATATGAAAAAGAACGTAGGAAGGATCATAAGGCTCTTTTCTTCTTTACAGATTTTATTACAAGGCTTTATGGCTATGACAACGATATCTTAAGTTTTGGGCGACAGGCAGGTTTGGCCATAATTAACAATGTCAAACCGATAAAAAAATTCTTTATGAAAAGGGCTATGGGAAAATAAGATCAAATAATTTACAAGCAACTTAAAAAATCTCCTAACCTTTTATTAACTTTTCAAATCTATTTAGTAAGAAACATAATAGTTTAAGATTTATGAAAAGAATTATTTTGGCATTTTCACTTACCCTTTCCCTTGCCCTACTATTGTCAGTAAAAGCATCTACGGCAGAATTTAGTCATCCAGCTAATTTTTATACGGCAGAAGAACCAATAAATAAAGCTGCTGCAACAAAGGAAAGCAAGGATTATCTTAATCAAGAAAAAAAATTACTCGATTCTACCCTGTCATTTCCTGTTATAATCACGAGTCGTCTGCAACAGCATGACCCTTTTGCCATTACATGGCAAAACCCTTTATTTTTAGGGAAAACTCTCCCGTAGGATTTTTTTAGGATTTTTTTTGCTTTTAAGCAGTAGAAATATATAGCCACATAATATTTATGGGAATAGAACCAAAAGTTTTTCCATGTGGGGTGGCAATGGTGCCTGTAGAAGTTTATTGTTTTTGTTTGTGTAATAATTCACAAGTATACTACTTGCGTGCAAGCACATAGAGCCCTCTTCATTGCCTTTTAAACCGTAAATATTATCACCTAATATAGGGTGACCAATGGCTTGCATATGAATACGTAGCTGATGGGTGCGGCCAGTAATAGGCGTGAGCTCGACAAAACTATGTTTATCAGAACTCTTAAGAACTTGGTATCCAGTTTGGGCAGGCTTTCCATGCTTGCGATCAACCCTTCCCCACCACAAGCGTGAATTGTTTTTTTGTTGTTTGGCTATTGGTAAATCAATTAGGCCAGATGTTTTTTTAAATTGCCCATGAACTATTGCAAGATAGGTTTTTTTAATATGGTTACCTGCAAATAATTTAGCCAGCTTGGCTAAGGCCTGGCGGTGCCGCCCGAACACCAAACAGCCAGATGTATCTTTATCCAAACGATGGGCTAATTGGGGTTTTTCCGGCAAACCAAACCGTAAGTCACAAAGGAAATCATCAAGGGTGGTCATTTTTTTTCCCAAACCTTTGTGAACAGGCATGCCTGCCGGCTTGTTGATGACCAAATAGTTTGCATCTTTATAAATAATGTCAAAAGGTAAATTCATATGGTTTCAGCTTAAAAATTGATTTCATAAAAAAGTTATACACACAAAAAAAATTGCCAAGAATCAACACCAATAATTTTAGGAAAAATGTTTTTTTAAAAATTATTTTTTTTTGAAAAAGTATTGACATAAGTTTTACAAGGTTTTCAAGACATGTGCCTAAAAAATAGGCATTTGATACAAAGTGACAGCCTAGGCTTTTCATAGGAAATGTTCACAAAAATACCCCCAAACTTATCCACAGATTTTGGGGATAATTAACAAGGTATTAAAATTAAGATTTTTTGTTATATTCATACAGGGCATATAAAATTTTTTTTTCTAATTGTGAACATAAAACGTGTAACTGCAATTTTCAATGACCTTGAAGCCAAAACCCAAGAAATTGTAAACAAACAAGAAATTCCTGTGATTTCAGGATTTTATAATATGAAAAGTAAAGATATTTTATATTTTTACAATAGTGTTGAAAAAAACACTGACCCCATGGCCCATGCGGAAATGAATGGTATTAAATATTTACTTTCTCAAAAACAATCAAAATATCTCGATGATTATATTTGTTTTATCAATTTAGAACCTTGCCCTTTGTGCGCTGCTGCTCTAGCCTCTGTGCGTATAAACGCCATCTATTTTGGCGCTTATGACCCTAAGACAGGGGGTGTTATTCACGGGCCAAGGATTTTTGAATTTAGCCACCATAAACCAGAAATTATTGGCGGCTTTATGGAGAATGACTTTAAAATCCTTTTTTCTAATTACTTTAAAAAATTACGGTCTAATTAATTTTCTAAGCTTCGCTATTGAAAAAAACTTTAGGTCTTTAGCAGGGCATCCACATCTTCCTGTGAGCTTCTTTCTTGATCACTTTGTGGGCCGTTCATAAGATTTTTATCGAAACGCTTGTCGTCTGATTGCCAATCAACACTTTTTTTGTTAACACCTACGGGGTTTAACTTTAAAAGGATTGAATCAACAACTTCCTCTACTTTTACAATCATTTTTAAGACTTTGTTCAAACGTTGGCCTGTAAGATCTTGAAAAGAAGATGATTCAAGAATAATAGTTGTTTGCTCAACAATTTCTTTTTGCTGCTCGCTCCCCTTTATAAGCTTGTTAATCTCAGCAGCTGCATCAATAATTCTTGTGGCAGCTTCTTCCGTTGCTTTCACCACGTTAATAAGCTCTGTTTGTGCTTCAGCCATACCTGTTTTGGACAAATTATCGCCCATGTGGCTCATGCTTTGGGTTGCTTCTTGAATATAACTTCTCAGGCGAGAGAGTTCATCGTAAATAAAAATATCGGCGTTTAAATCTGAATCGTGAGTCGACATAGGAAATCTCCTTATTTTGTTTTAGAAACTGCCTAAACAGGCGACTAATTTTTCTTTTAATGTTGCGGCGTTAAAAGGTTTGACAATGTAATTTGACACCCCTGCTTGCTTTGCCGCCAAAATATTTTCAGTTTTACTTTCTGCGGTTACCATAACAAACGGTATATCTTTCACAATAGGATTAGAACGAACTTTTTTTAATAATTCTAAACCCGATACGGGCTCCATATTCCAATCGGAAATAATAATACTATATTTTTTTTTCGCAAGCATTTCGTATGCCATTCTGCCATCTGTTGCTTCGTCGATGTTTTCAAATCCTAATTGCCGAAGCAAATTGTTGATAATTTTCAACATTGTTTTATAATCATCGACAATGAGGACATTATCTTTCTTTAAATCTATAGCCATTATTTTACCAAAGTTTGTTCATTAATTATAAAAACAAAAATTATTTAAGTTTCCGTTAAAACAAGACTTGCCGTGTAAAAAAAATTTATGTGTAATTTTAACTAAAGATATTTAATTGGTAATTTAGATGCAATCAAACGCGGCCCAAAAATACATTCCTACAGAAGAAGAAGAATTCATGAACGATACACAAGTTGCTTATTTTAAGCAGAAACTTCTAGAGTGGCGAAATTCAATCATTAAAGAAAGTGCATGCACAATAGAAGATATGCAAAATAATGTGGCAGAGCCAGATTTAGTTGATGAAGCTTCAAAACAAATGAATTATACCCTTACCCTGCGTGCCAGGGACCGTGAGCGCAAGTTATTAAAAAAAATTGATTCTGCGTTAAAAAAAATTGAAAATGGTACTTACGGTTATTGCGAAGATAGTGGTGAGCCCATAAGCCTAAAACGCCTAGAGGCAAGACCAATCGCCACCTTAAGTATTGAATCCCAAGAAAAACATGAACAACAAGAAAGAACGCACAAAGACAATTAAATCACATATTTTTGATTTTAAGTTTTTTTGCGTTAAGAATGCGAAATAATATAATTTTTAAACAAATTAATAAATGTTTATGTTGATTTTTCAATGAAAAAAATATACTTTAATAATAAATATTCATGAAATTTTATAAAAATGTTATTAATTGAAAGGGTTATGATTAACCGTATTCTGGCTATCTTTTCGGTTGCTATTGTTTGTTTTGTTGGTAGTAGATCATACATAAACTACACGAATTTTAAAAAACAGCAGTACAACACTACAAAAGTTACAGCTGAGCCAAAAGACTGCAAGGTTCAAACGGAGAATCTTGCCGAAAAAACAATTACAAAGAGCGCCACATCTATTTTAACCTTGGCCTATGGAGGAAATTTCCAAAAATTAATGACATCTTTTGGCATTGATAATGGAGAGGCTTATAGGCTAGCTTCTGAGCTTTTTAAACATCAATCACCAAGAAAGTTACGTGCAGGACAAAAATTTGAGATAACCTATGATTTTTCTGATGGTAAAAAGAAAATCACAGCTATGCGTACAAAAATTGCTGAAGGGGAAACCCTTATTATTTCTTCTCAAGATCAAATTTTTACAAGCAAAGTTAATAAAATTGTTTTAACCAAGCACAAGGAATTTTTTGAAACCAAGGTTGGAGGAAGTTTTTACCAAGCTGCCCTAAAACAAGGCTTAACCCCAAATGCTACCCAAAGACTTATTACAAATTTATCTTATTTGGTCAATTTTCAGCACGCCATTAAGGAAAATGCTTCCTTTAAATTATATTGTGATGTTCTAAAAGACCCAAAAGGAAAAATAGTTAAGGTTGAAAAATTTCATTCGGTTGAATTGAACACGGGACAGCGTATTTATAAAATTTATTTATTTGACGATGGAACAACCAAAACGTTTTTTGATGAAAATGGCCAAAGTATAGTTAGGTCCCTTCTTCAAACACCAATTCAAGCCGTTAAACCACGTATTAGTTCGCCATTTGGCATGCGTCGCCACCCCATACTAGGATATAGTAAAAAACATACAGGCGTTGATTTCGCAGCCCCTACAGGCACACCTGTAATAGCTGCTGGTGATGGTGTGGTGACTTTTTCCGGTCGTAAGGGAGGCTACGGAAATTGCGTAAAAATTCGCCACGCTAACGGAATGTCTACCCTATACGGACACCTAAATTCTATTGCCCGTAACCTTAAAGTTGGCAAACGTGTAAATCAACAACAGATAATTGGTACCGTTGGTATGACAGGCCGTGCAACGGGGCCTCATTTACATTATGAGGTCATAAAAAGTAATGGAGGGCACATTAATCCCATGTCAGTGCAAGGTATCCCTAGAATAAAGCTAACAGGTAATGCGTTAAAAACCTTTAAGCAAAATATTCAAAAAATTGACAATGCAATTCTTGCTTACACTTCAAAAGCTAAAAATACGGATAATGCAAACGTTTAATATAGCCTGTTAGCTACGGTAAAAAGTTTTTTTAGTATGGCCGCTGGCTGTGTAACCAGTTTTTTATTGTGATTAGCTTCACTTAAACCCAACAGTTTTATGTTTGGACTACTAAGTAACGATAGTGCTTGAAGATTAAATGCCTGATCAGTCATAGATAAAACAAGATACACATTTTTGTATTTTCTTAATACCCCTTGGTAGTATGCTATTTTGTCAGCTGATATTTCAGCAGAAACATTTAAAACGGGCACTATTGTTTCTGTTTCAAGGTGTTTCACTAGCCAGTTAAGATCTTTCGTGAATGTTCTTAAGCCAAAGCCATTTGTATCGACAACATATGCTCCGCGTGGGCGGTTTTCTGCTTGGCTTTGAAAAAAATCCCAAGCTTTAGGACCATACAAATAATCAACACCAAAGCGTTTGCAAAATTTTATCAAGAAATTATTTCCTTCATAAACGGTGTTAAAATCATATAAAATTTTCACACTGTTCACACCTTGGGCTTGTTCTATAAAGCGTAATACGTTTGATGTTTTGCCAACGCCACTTTCACCGATAAACGCAAAGATTTTATCCTTTGGTAAGTTGCTAAATCCTGTTGAATCTAGGGAAAAAGCTTCTGTAAAAGCTGATAAAACAGAAATATTTGGCAAAAGTAAATGTGGCTCAAGGCTTTTCAGCCATTGATTTTCAAACTCAACGGATAAATGATGTGCCTTACAAAGTTTTTGAACAGTAATTACAGCGTTTAAAGGAGAGTCGCCCCCTTCATCTGGCAACAAAAAACTTTTTTCTTGATTTTTTAAATTTAAAAAAAGATTTTTTGAATCCTTATGATTTCTTTCTTGCATACTTGGAACTATAATTGCATCTTTTGAATCTAGAAGTGCAATAATTTTAACTCCGTCTGGGTGCTGAGTAACACTTTCAACAGATACATCATCGCCGTATTTTTGTTTTATAATCTGCATTGCATCGGTTGATGTTTTTGCAGTTACTGTAAATCTTTGCATATTTAGTAACCTAAACTTTACACATACGAGGGTATAATACTTTCTATTTTATGGTATAATGATAACGATGAGCATTACAAGACGTATACGCATTTGGTTAACAGGTAAATTCGTAGGAAAAGATTCCTACGGAAATGTTTATTATGAGCAACGTAAAAAGACTACGGATCTTTTAAGAAAAACCCCACGCTGGGTACTGTTTAAAGGCCGTACTGAAGCATCAAAAGTTCCTCCTGAGTGGCATGCATGGCTGCATCACCTATCCGATGCCCCTTTGACAGAAAAATCTTACCCTTGGCAAAAAAGCCATAAGCAGAACCCTACAGGATTATCTGAACACCGAGACACACCAAAAATAGTTAAACTTAACGTTGAAAAAAAGAAAAAATACGAGCCTTGGCTTCCAAAGTAGATAAATTAACGATTTTAATTTCAGAAAATCACACGGGTGATCGTCTTGATACTGCTTTAGGTTTACTTTCTGGCCTCACACGAACACAAATTCAAAGGCTTATAAGTGATGGTTTGGTTGTAAAAAATAGTGGCGAAGTTCAACAAAAACTTAGCGCGAAGGTCCAGTGTGGGGATATATATACAATTAATGTCCCTGCCCCAACTGCTTTAAACATTGCAACTTGGGATTTTCCATTAGATATTCTTTATGAAGATACGGATATTATTGTTATAAACAAGCCCCATGGTATGACTGTTCATCCTGGATCTGGTAATTATGATCACACTTTGGTCAATGCTTTACTTTACCATTGTAAAAATTTATCTGGCATTGGTGGTGTTATGCGTCCTGGAATTGTGCATCGCCTTGACAAAGATACCAGTGGAATCCTAGTTGTGGCCAAAAATGATAAGGCCCACCTTGGGTTATCACAACAGTTTGAAAGTAGAAATTGTGCCTTAAAAAAAATTTATACTTGCCTTTGCGTAAAAACACCTATGTTATTAATAGGGACTATAGAAAATTATATAGCTCGGCACACTGTAAACAGAAAGAAAATGGCAATTTACGAAAATAAAGGGAAATATGCCAAAACTGCTTATGAGGTAAAAAATATTTATAATTTAAACAATAAAACGACCGCATCTGAAATCCAATGCCATATATTTACTGGCCGCACTCACCAAATACGCTTGCATATGCACCATTTAGGTTGCCCTATTATTGGTGACAACACCTACGGCGCTAGAAAAAAAACAAACATTGATTTTATAGATGATTTTCCACGCCAAGCTTTACATGCCAGCCAGTTAAGCTTTGAACATCCTACCACTTCAAAACTCATGCATTTTCATGCACCTTTGCCAAAGGATATGTTTATCGTTCAAGAAAACCTTAAAAAATATTCTTTAACCTAAGGCTCTCCAAATTCCATAATTTTTGCTATATTAAAAATATAATTTATAAACAGTAAGAGTATCTTTTGAACAATCATTTTAAAAACGTTGGCATTATTGCCGTTGTATTTGTTTTATTATTTGTTTTTGCACAAGTATTTCAAACTGCGCAAAATAACCAAACGAATCAAGTTATTCCCTTTTCAGATTTCTTAAAACTTGTGGATAGTAATCAAGTTCAAGAAGCAGATATTGCTGGCAATGAAATTACCCTTCGGGCAAAAAGTGGGAGTGTTTTGAAAACATCTGTACCTCCTCGTACCGATGTGGTGCCATATTTGGTTAATAAAAATGTTGTTTTTAAGGCAGTGCCCCCTGAAGAAACCCATTGGTTGATTCAACTACTTGTTTCGTGGCTTCCCTTTTTATTATTCATAGGGCTGATGGTTTTTTCCTTAAAACAAATGCAATCTGGTGGCAATAAAGCCATGGGCTTTGGCAAATCCAAAGCCAAACTGTTAAACGAGGCGAAAACCAAAGTTTTTTTTAAAGATGTCGCAGGAATTGATGAAGCTAAAATTGAACTTGAAGAAATTGTAGACTTTTTAAAAGATCCAAGAAAATTTCAAAAACTTGGTGGAAAAATCCCACGTGGGGTATTGCTCTCTGGCCCCCCAGGTACTGGTAAAACGATGTTAGCTAAAGCCATAGCTGGCGAAGCTGGAGTACCATTTTATAGCATTTCAGGTTCAGATTTTGTCGAAATGTTTGTAGGCGTTGGTGCAAGCCGCGTTCGTGATATGTTTGAGCAAGCAAAAAAACATTCACCCTGTATTGTCTTTATCGATGAAATTGATGCGGTCGGTGGGCAACGTGGTCGTGGTGTTAGTGGTGGTAATGAAGAACGCGAACAAACGTTAAATCAATTACTTGTTGAAATGGACGGTTTTGAAGAAAACGAAAGTGTTATTATTGTTGCAGCCACAAACAGGCCGGATATCCTTGATCAAGCATTATTAAGACCAGGGCGTTTTGACCGCCAAGTTAGTGTTAGCTTGCCCGATTTAAATGGCCGCGAAAAAATTATTCTTGTACATATTCGCAAGCTTCCTATCGCAAGTGATGTTGATGTGCGCACTATAGCCCGCGGCACCCCGGGGTTTTCCGGTGCTGATTTGGCAAACTTAATAAACGAGGCAGCCCTTCTTGCTGCTCGAGCAAATAAAAAATTGGTAAGCATGCACGAATTTGAAATGGCACGCGATAAGGTGCTTATGGGCGCTGAACGCCGTTCTCTTGCTATGACAAAACAGGAAATAGAAAACACAGCCTATCATGAAGCTGGCCATGCTATCATTGCCCATTACACACCTGCTGCAGATCCAATTCATAAGGCGACTATTATTCCGCGGGGACGAGCCTTGGGTTTAGTAATGCAACTACCAGAACAAGATTCTGTATCCCTTTCCCGTGAAAAAATTCATGGAGATATTCGCGTTTGTGCAGGTGGAAGAATTGCTGAAGAATTAATTTTTGGACATGATAAGGTCACAACTGGTGCATCGTCTGATATACAACACGCAAGTCGATTAGCACGTTCTGCTGTTATTCAGTGGGGTTTAAGTGACAAAATGGGTTTCTTAAACTACAAAGCAGAAGAAAGCCGTTTTGAACCAAAAATGATTTCTGAAAAGACAGCAGAACAAGTTGATGCCGAAGTGAAAAAACTTATTGATGATAATTATAAGGCTGCCTACAAGTTACTAGAAAAGCATATCGATAAACTCCATTTGTTGGCTAAAGCTCTTCTAAAGCATGAAACTTTAACGGGTAAAGAAATTGCCACCCTCCTTGAAAAAGGTAAGGTTAGTCCTAAAAATACAACTAAAAGTCCAAAATTAAATTCAACCGTTCCCTCTACGTAAAGGATACATGAATAACGATTTAGATATTATCAAAAGCCGCTTAAAGCTTTCAGATCTTATAGCAAAAAACACTAAAGTTATCCGCAAGGGCTCTAGTGTTAAGGCCGTATGCCCTTTTCATCATGAAAAAACACCATCTTTTTCTATTGATGACCAAAAAGGCTTGTACCATTGCTTTGGTTGTGGTGAATCTGGTAATCATTTTACCTTTGTACAAAAAACCCAGCATATGGATTTTAAAGATGCTTTGAAATATCTTGCCGATCTTGCGGGTGTGACCCTTAGCCAACCTAAATCAAGCGGTGCGCAAACTTACAATGAAAAAAAAATCTTAAACACGATTTTAAAAGCTACAGGTGATTTTTTTCAACAACAACTTACTTTGCACCAAGCAGACGATGCCAGGGAATATTTAAAAAATCGTAATATTAGTAATGAAAGTATTGAAAAATTTCTTATTGGCTATGCCCCCAAAGATGGTGGAATAGACTTTCTTTTAAAAAACTTTGATCAAGAGAAACTGATAGAACTTGGCTTACTTTTAAAAAACGATGATGGCACCCTAAAGGCAAGGTTTCGCAATCGTATTATCTTCCCTATTGTTGATAACTTAGAAAAAATTGTTGGTTTTGGTGGGCGCGCCTTGGGAAATACCCAGCCAAAATATTTGAATTCATCAGAATCAATAATTTTTCAAAAACGAAACCTATTATACGGATTACCCTACGCCAAAAAAGCTATAAGCCAAAGCCAACAACCTTTTGTTGTGGAGGGCTACTTTGATGTTATTAGTATGCACCAAGCCGGTTTTCATGCAACCGTGGCCCCTTTGGGCACTGCCCTAACCCACGAACAGCTTTTAGAATTGTGGCGCTTATCACCCATTGTATACCTCATGTTTGATGGAGATCAAGCGGGGTACAATGCAGCCACAAAATCCCTTGAGAAACATTTAAATGTTCTTAATGCAAACCAACTTTTAAGGCTTATTCGCTTACCAACTGGTTCAGACCCAGATACTTTTTTGCAAAGTAATGGTGCAGAAAGCATGAGAGGTTTGATCGATAACGCAGAATCTGCAGCGGATTTTTTGTTTAATAAAACCCTAAAAGATTTTAATTTTCCGATTAATTTGGAAGATAAGCTTTTAATTAAGAACAAGTTGCGCTATATTGTTTCACAAATTGCTGACCGAGAGGTTAGGAATGACTACGGGACTCACTTTAATAATCGCCTTAGCACACTGAAACAGTCTAGCGATAAAAAATTCCCCCAACGTGAGCCGAGTCAAAGAAAAGTTCTTCACGTACACAGCCTTAAACCAATAAAACCTCAACAACGCAAAAATGAAGAAATTTTACTTGCAATTTTGATGGTGCATCCCCATCTATGGGATAAGGTTGGAGAAGAACTTTTAGGAATGTCCTTTAAGCATCAAGATTTAGAAAAATCACGCAAAGAACTTGTGTTTGTTTTTTTAAATACGCCTACTGAAATGCTTGAAGAAAAACTAAAAGAAAACAATTACTTTAATATAAGGATAACTGATCTTGCACATACTAACCTGTTTCTTAAAAGTGGTTATAAGAACCATGATCTTACAGAAATTTGGCAAAATTGTGCAGAAACTGTTTATCATTCAGGCGTTCTTGCCTATGATAAAAACAACATTATTACAACGATGAAAAAAGACCTAACAATGAATAGCTGGGAACAGCTAAAACTATTAAAAAAAGTGTGAGATATGAAAAAAAAAGCTGTTTTTAAACTACCAAAAAAAGATTTAATTGTTGATTCCGATGGCGAAACGCCGCTAATTGAATTAGGAAAATCTGACCCTACCCTGAAAAAACTTATTCAACTTGGTTTGCAACGTGGTTTTGTAACTTACGATGAATTAAACGAGGCCCTTCCCCAAAAAGAAATG
>CAYGPH010000020.1:0-13203 GCA_964351815.1 uncultured Verrucomicrobiales bacterium
GCAACCTGCCTCAGCATATCTATTGCATCATCAAAATTTCGTTGGAAGCAGTTTCTTCCATTAATTGAACCTAAACCTTTTCCTAATCGAATCGCTTTAGCATCTTCCATCATATCTGCGTCAGATTTTGCTTCCATGCCTGAAAAAATAACCATGCGTTTACCATTAAAGCAATTCTTTACAACATGGGCTACTCGATCAGCCATTGTAGAAATATTCGGTTGGTGTGCTGCAAAAACTTTTTCAACTGCCTGTAAAGCTATGACATCTGTGGGTAATTTAACTTTAATGATATTTGCACCAAGTAAAGCTGCCATATGCGCGCCATAGGAGATCACATCTAAGGCACGTTCTGCTTTTTTTTCTAAATCCCCCCGTGGGTATGACCAAACAATAACCGCTAAGCCGCATGATTTAGCTTCTTGAATAATTTCAGCAATCTCTTCGAACTGATCAATACTTGCAACAGAACCAGGATAAATTGTAAAGCCAACGGCACTACAGCCAAGCCTTAGGGCATCTTGCACGGAAGAGGTAATAGCTTGGTCAGGCACTTCACCCATTTGTAATAGACTGTTGCTATTATTCATTTTTAAAATCAAGGGAACTTCCCCCAAAAAATCATCCACTGCAGCTTCCAGCCAACCAATGGGTGCAGCATAGCCAGATAAACCAGCTTCCTTTGCCAAACGAAAGTGATAATCTGGATCGTAAGCATCCGGATTCATAGCAAAAGAACGATCTGCCCCATGTTCAAACCCCTGATCAACCGCCAAAAAACAAAGTTTTCCTGTGCCGGAGAGCTTACCGTGCATTAAAAACTTAGCAAGCTGTTGCCTAACGCCAACTGTCTCTGATCGATAGTTATGAAGGATATTTCCAATTTTTTTTGTAAGGTTCATGCCATAAATTAATAAAACTTTAAACATAATATAGCTTTAATTAAGCAAAGTCGCAAATTTTGAAAAATATAAAAAAATGTATTTCCTTGCTTTAAAAATGATATTTAATCAACGAAATATAACATTAAGTGTAATTATTAGTATTGCGCTTTCAAGCTTTTTACTACTTTTCGTTCTTAGTATTTTTTTTGCTTTAATAAACCTTGTTATAAACCCAATTAATGATCAAAAAAATATAGACATATGGGTTATGAAAAATACAAAGGGTTACTACTTCGAAAAAACAAAAGCTGTTTTATCTGACAAAACTCTAAATTCTATACAGAACATAAGTGGTGTTGGCTACGCGTTCCCCCTATTTGTGAATTATGGAAAAATAATAACTAAGGACGGTTACGTAGCAAATTGCATTTTTAATGGTGTTGATCAACGGAGTTTTTTAGGAGCTCCCGAAATTCTTGAAGGGGATATTCAACGCACAAAACTTGAAAATAATATTTTTATTGATTCAAGCTTAAAAGAAGTTATAACCTATAAACCCAATAAATACCTATATACACCCGACAATAAAGAAAAAATACTTTACCTTAACGGTATTAAAGCCAATGTAGTTGGTTATACCAAACAAAAAAAACGTTTTTTGAAGCTTTTAAACATTACAACAAGTATGAAAAACATTAGACATTTTTTTAAGTTTAAAAAAAACCGTTACAATTATATTTTGGTAAACGTAAAAGATCAAAAAAAGATCCCAGAAGTTATTGAAATGATCAAGCAAAAAACGAACTTTGATGCGTTCACATCATGGCAAATGAAAAAGAAAAACTTTGATTATTGGGCATTTAATAGTGGTCTCATATACAATTTTATTTTTATTGTTATCATTGGTCTTCTTGCAGGAGTATGCTTTTCGGCACAAAGTTTTTTTCAATTTTTAGAACGTAATAAAAAACATTTTGCAGCATTTCTTGCCTTTGGCTTAAAACCACAAAAACTAAAAAAGATGATTTTTTTGCAGGTGTTTTCCATTACAGTTTTAGGTATTTGCGGCGGTATCATATTAACGCTAGCGTTTTGTAAATTACTGGGTGATAAAATTGACACAGACATTAACATGATGAGTATCGTTGCCGTTGCAATACTTAATATTTTCGTGGTGGCCTTAGTTTTATGGCATCGTATAAGTAAAACAACACGTGTGGATCCTGCAATTACAATGCAGGCATAATTTTAACAAAAATTTAATGAAAAAATAGCTATAATAAAAAACTAATTTTTATAAATTATTTTGCATTGTATTACATTGCACTTAAAATGTTATTTGGTAATCATTCCAAATATTATGGCATGATCGTTGGCATAGCGTTTGCCGCAATTATTATGACACAACAACCCTCAATTATGGTGGGTCTATTTTCACGAACCTATAGTCTTGTAAAAGATATTAGTGGTCCAGATATTTGGGTTATGGACAAGGGGGTTAATTTCATTGAAGATTCAAAACCAATACGTGATACTGATTTATCAATTGTACGTGGCATCAAAGGTGTAGCTTTTGCTTCTCCACTTATTGTTACGCCGATGAGCGCTAAGTTGCCTGATGGTTCAACACAGAATTTGATTGTCGTTGGTGTTGATGGCTCTACCATGTATGGTGCCCCATCAAATTTAATTGAAGGAACACAACTAAATGATCTAAAGGAGCACAATGCCATATTTGTTGATAAGAATGGTGCTTTGGAAAAACTTAATTTTATTGATCAGGTCAGCGGAAAAAGCCGACCATTAACTTTTAATGACACTATAGAAATCAATGACCATAAGGCTATTATTAGGGGGAAATATTATAACCATCGTACATTTACAATGCAGGCAGGTGTATACACAACATATGAAAGAGCCTTAAATTATATGCCTTCCAAACGCAACATGCTGAATTATATATTAGTTAAAGCCCAGTCTGACAAAGGCCATGAAGAACTTGCCAGACTCATTAGTACCCTAACAGGCTTAAAGGCCCTAACAAAAGAAGAGTTTGCCGAGGAAAATTTAAATTATTGGATGAAAAGTACGGGAATACTAATAAACTTTGGAATCACTGTTCTCATGGGGTTTATTATTGGTGCGGCGGTTTCAGGGCAGACTTTTTATAACTTTGTTCAGGAAAACCTTAATAATTTTGCTGCACTCAAGGCTATGGGATTAAGTTCAAATAAATTACGAAAGATGATTATGTTACAAGCAATCGTAGTAGGTTTCATAGGTTACGGAATAGGTGTAGGCTTAACGACACTTTTTGGTCTTCGCTTTCATCAAACGGTTTTAGCTTTCAGAATGTCCCCACAATTACCTTTATTCAGCTTAATTGCTATTCTAATAATTGTGTCAATAGCAGGATATTATGGGGCACGACAAGTTATTAAGGTTGATCCTTCTATCGTTTTTAGGAGTTAAAATATGATTGCTGTGGAAACAAAAAAATTAAGGAAAATCTTTCAATCGCATGATTCACAAACGATTGCCCTCGACGATGTTGATTTTAACGTTAAAAAGGGTGAATTTGTAATGATCGTTGGGCCATCTGGTTGTGGTAAAACGACATTGATTTCTGTTGTGGCTGGAATTTTAAGCCCAGATAGTGGAGATTTGAATGTTCTCGGTAAAGACCTATGTAAAATAAGCCCTGATGAGCTTCTAAAATTCAGGGCAGAATCTATTGGTTTTATTTTTCAATCCTTTAACCTATTACCAACTATAAGTGTACTTGAAAACGTTAGTGTGCCACTTTTAATTAATGGCTACAGTCTAGAAAATGCTAAGGAAAAGGCTATGGAATTAATTACAAAAGTTGGCCTTAAAGATAAGGCTAACTTAAGGCCTAATCTTCTATCAGGCGGTCAACAGCAACGTGTTGCCATAGCAAGAGCACTGTGCCACAATCCTGCTTTGGTCATATGCGATGAACCAACAAGTGCACTTGATTATGAATCAGGTGTTATGGTGCTAGATATAATGAAAAAAGTTAACCAAGAAAACCAAACAACATTCCTAATTGTTACCCATGATAGCAGAATTTATCACTATGCAGATAGGGTTGTAAAAATGAACGATGGCAAAATGACAGAAGAAAAAAAGTCTTCAAAAACAGCTAAAATGGAGTAACCCATGGCAAAAAAAACACAAACACAATTAAACGAAATTATCACTTTGATGAAAGGGCAAAAGATATTTTTCATCGCAATATTTGGCATATTTATAGCGGTTTCTTATTCTTTTTGGCGCGGTGGAGATCCTGAAATAGCCGATAACACACTGATTGAACCAACAAAGTCTCCATTCGAAGAAACAATTTTTGGTACAGGGTTTATTAAAGCCAACTCGGGTAATATTAAGGTTGGGTCTTATATTTCAGGAATAGTGAAAACTGTTCATGCAAAACCCGGTAATTTGGTAAAAAAAGGTGATGTTCTTATTGAACTTGATAAACGCTCAGCTGAAGCTGATTACCAAGGTAAATTAGCTACCGTTCAAGCTGCTGAAGATTCTGTAAATGTGGCTGAAGCAAATTATAATAGGGCAGATGATCTTGCAAAAAGAGCATCAAAAATGGCATCTGGCATTATTAGTGAACAAGATCGTAAACACCGGCAATTTGACCTTGATGCTGCAAAAGCAAACCTAGAACTTGCAAAGGCAAATCTTTCGGTGAAACAAACCGAAGCAAATGCCGCAAAAATTATGCTTGATAAGCATACAATTTATGCGCCTATTGACGGTCTTATTTTTACAGTTAATCCAAATCCAGGAGAATACATTAATTCTAATAGTTTAGATACCCCACTAATTTTGATGGGATCCCCAAGCCCATTGCATGTAGATGCACAAATTGACGAGCATGACATTTGGCGTTTTCGAAAGGATGCCAAAGCTTTTGCCAACATTGCTAGTTCTGGCAATACACTTATACCGTTAAAATTTGTTAGATTAGACCCCTATGCAGCACCAAAAAATAATTTAAATGGCTCCAATAAAGAATTAATAGACACAAGGGTGATTCACATTGAGTTTGAATCATTAGAACCCATAAAAAATGCTTATATTGGTCAAGAGATTGACGTTTATATAGAAGGTTCAAAGATTCAAACTGAAGCTGAAGAACCAGTGCAAAAAAACACTGAAATACCTACAGAAAATAATGCAAAAATCCAGGCGAAAGCAGAAACAACCTTGGTACCTGAGAACAATTCTACCACTTTAGAAACACCAAAGGATAAGCAAAACACGACAACGGAAGATGATTCTAAGGCTCAAGAAAAAACTACTACAGCCTTGGTACCTGAGAACAGTTCTACCACCTTAGAAACACCACCAGATGATCAAAATCCAAAGACAGATGCATAATCTTCTTCTTTTAATGCTTTTTTTTGTCCCCATACATAATCAAAAATATCACTTATGCAGTGGTCTTCTTCTATAGGTTTTGAAGACCACCAACTAAAATCTAATCCTTCCCTAAAGAAAGCAAAAATACCATCTGTGCATAAAAAGTATTCTTCAGGGTAACCTATACAATCTTTATTCCGTTTAAAAACTCCACAGCTTTTTGAGGTTTACCGCCAGGTTTTTGTAATTCTAAAATTTCTAGATATGAATCTTTTGTCTTTAGTAGTATTTTGTGTTTCGTGCGCCACCAAAAATTCCACATATTCTGCAGTGTATCATTTTCATCATAATTTTTGGCCACAAGAATTTTTATGTGATCATTAAAGAAGGGGACTTTAATCCCTGGGAACGGCGAAAATGCACGAATTTTGTTATACAAATCATTTTTACTAAACAGTGTAGGGTTTGTAACTATACATTCATGTTTTGTGATTTTTTTTGCATAGGTTATTCCCTCCTCTCCTTGGGGTTTTGCAACAATTTTACCCTGTGTAAGGCTATTAATATGTTGTAACAATAGATTGTTTGCCACGTTAAGTAATTTGTTGTGTAAGGTAACAGCTGTGTCTTCCAAGGTAATATCAACTGTTTCACGAAAATATACATCACCGGTATCTAATCCTTCATTCATTTTCATGAAGCAGATGCCCGTTTGTTTATCGCCAGCTTCTATGGCTCGCTGAATGGGGGCGGCACCCCGCCAGCGTGGTAAAATTGATGCATGAATATTTATACAACCATACTTGGGTGCAGTTAAAATAGTGTTGGGCAAAAGCAGGCCATAGGCCACAACAATTGCTAATTCCATTTTATGCTGCCGAAAAATATTTATATCATCAATATGCTTAAAATTTACCGGGGTAAAAACAGGAATGCCATGTTCCTCTGCCAGGGTATGTACAGGGGTTTTAATAAGTTTTTGCCCTCTATTTTTTGGCTTAGGCGGCTGTGTATACACTGCAACAATATTTTTTTGTGCCTTTATTAAGGTAAATAAGCATTGGGCTGCAAAATCTGGTGATCCCATAAAAACAATACGTTCGGTCATGTTACAATTATGATAAATTCAATAATTAATGTTTAAAGGATCCAAGGGGATGAAGCAAGTAGAGCTTACAAATTGCTTGCAAGAATATATTTTGGAGCATGGTTTTCATGAACATACTGTGCTTAAGGATTTACGCGACCGGACTTCACGTATGTCCCAGGGGAAAAATCAAATAACGCCGCAGCAGGCAAGTATTATGGCTTTTGTTATATCTTTGCTTAAGCCCAAAAAAATTTTAGAGCTTGGGGTTTTTACAGGCTATAGCGCATTATGTATGGCAATAGCCGCACCAAAGGCTTTTATTACTGCAGTCGATAAAAATAATCAGTGGACACGTATCGCAGAAAAATATTGGCAAGCAGCTAAAGTTGATAAGCGTATTCAACTTATTATTCAAGACGCAACACAGTTTCTTAATAAAAATCAAGATAAGTTCGACTTGATATTTGTCGATGCCGATAAAAAAAATACGCCCTTTTATGTGAATAAATGTTTGAGCAAACTAAATGAAGGTGGTGTACTGATTATTGACAACGTTTTGCAAGAGGGCCGTGTTTTGGGCGTTGAGAATCAAGATTTTTCAACATTACAGCAAGAAAATGCCAACATTATGCATAAGGTTAATCAGATGATCTATAACTTAGATCAAAACAACTGGCACCACACTATGATAGGTATCGGCGATGGCTTTAGCATGGTGCACAAGTTAAAAGCATAAGCTTCACTTAGTTTACTTAAGGTATTTGAATTAGAGGTGATGTTAGCGTTGCTGATGGGTTATAATATGTGCCATTATCGGCAACTGTATAAGTTGAAGTTGATAAATCGGTATTATAACGATAATTACAGGTTCCATCTTCAGGATTAGCATTGGGTGCGGTACTATTTGTCCAATAACAGTTTGCTGCACTGTTACAGCTACCTGCTTGTTTAATATCACCACAATCTATAATACAGGCTTTGAATGGATTGCCGTACACTTGACATTTCATAGTTTCATTACTTGCTTTACAATCATTAAGTGAATTATATTGTTTGCAGGGGTTTTCAGTTGCTTTTATGCTAAAGTGGCAACTTATGGCTAAAGCTAATCCGAAAATTATTTTTTTCATGGAATCCCTTTATTAGAAAAATTATATACTTATACTATAAATCATATATCTTAAAAAATCGTTTATAATAACTTGGCCGTGAAGGTAATTTTTGTTTGTAAAAAAAGACCGCTGCATAATTGATGGTTTAGTTTTTGATATAATTTTTTTTTGACATTTTCTTCAACATTTTTGAAAATATGATGAGTAAAACTGAAAATTATAAATACTTTTAGTTCTTTTAATGTCCATAGTTTAACAGCATATCAATTATCTTTTACCATAAGTGATAACTCTTAATATTAGTATCTGGTAGGAAAACCAAGGCAAGTATAATCATTGGTGTTAGTATCATTCTTTTTGCTAACTTTTTTTGTCCAACTACAGATTTTCGCATTTTTACAATCATTTTCTGACTTAACTTTGGTACAATCGACAATACAGGCTGCATACCATACTTTGCATGGCTTAGGCTTAGTATCTTTAATCGCCGCATTACATGCTTCAGGTGTATTATATTGTTTGCAGGGGTCAAATAATTCTGGCATTAACTGGCAAGTCAAAGCAAAAGCTAAGCCAAAAACTAATTTTTTCATGTTCTGCTTTTGTTAGAAAAATTATATACATATACCATAAATCTTAAATCTTAAAAATTCGTTTATAAAAACTTGGCCGTGAAGGTAATTTTTGTTTGTAAAAGTGAAAAACCTTCACTTTTGTTTATTTAACGTTCAAAATGATGCTATATTACACAAACAACGGAACGTAGCGCAGCCTGGTAGCGCACTACTCTGGGGGAGTAGGGGTCGCTGGTTCAAATCCAGTCGTTCCGACCATAAAGATTGTCCTATGCAAGAAAAAACATTTATTACCACTGTAGCTAGTTTTCAGCAAGACCTTGAAAACACTTGGTTTTTGCCTGAAAAATTATGCGTTACCGATCTTTATAAGTATTTTGAGCCCATAAAAGATATACACGAAACTGTTGCTGAAAAAACCATTGAAGCTGTTAATGCTATACGTTTGCAAAAACGTTCCACCTTTGCTGTGGAAGCAATTATGGAAAATTATAACCTTTCCACAAAAGAAGGTATTGCCCTTATGGCTTTGGCAGAGGCTTTGTTGCGCACGCCTGATGCTTACACAAAGATGCGTTTAATAAGTGATAAACTTAGTAGCGCTGATTGGAATAAAAACGAAGAACAGCCCTTTTTGCAAAAACTTTTACAGTATGGTTTGGTGACAGCCAAAGATTTTACAGCTGAAAAAGAATCTTACCTACATTCCTTAGCAAAAAAAATTTCAGAGCCAGTTATTTTAAAGGTTACCGAAAAAATGATGCGCTCTATGGGGAGTCATTTTGTTTTTGCGGAAACCATTTCCCAAGCTATAAAAAATAGTGCTGATAACCTATATTCCTTCGATATGCTTGGTGAAGGTGCACGAACATTAGAAGATACAGAGAATTACTTTCAGGCCTATAAGCAGGCAATTCAAGCTTTACCTAAAAATTTGGCGCAATCACCCTATGTGGCCTCTGGTATTTCCGTAAAATTATCAGCTTTGCATCCACGCCTAGAGGTGAATCAAAGGCAAACCGTAATTCCATTTGTTGTTGATAAGGTATTACAACTTGTGGCAATTGCTAGGGAAAAAAATATTGCCGTAACTATTGATGCTGAAGAATCTTACCGTTTGCAGCTGACATTAGATATTTTTGAACAGGTATTAGCTAACCCACAGCTTCAAGGCTATAAAGGTTTTGGCTTAGCGGTTCAAGCTTACCAAAAGCGTGCCTTAAACGTGGTTGAGGCTTGCGTAAAAATGGCAAACCATCATAAGCGATACATACACATTCGTTTGGTTAAAGGTGCCTATTGGGATACGGAAATTAAAGATACGCAAGTAAAAGGTTTAACTGATTATCCCGTTTTTACCCAAAAACCCCACACAGATTTAAGCTATTATATTTGTGCCCATGCTATGCTGCAGGCTTCAGAAAATATATATGCACAATTTGCTAGTCATAATTTATATTCCATAATTTTTGTTAAAACCCTTGCTGAATCATTATCTGTTCAAAATTATGAATTCCAGCGCCTTCACGGCATGGGAGAAGATATTTATCGAACAATTCATTTACAATCGCGCATATATGCACCCATAGGTAAGTTTGCAGATTTATTACCTTATTTGGTAAGAAGACTTTTAGAAAACGGGGCAAATGCAAATTTTGTTCATCAAATTTATGATAAAAGTTTTTCGCCAGATGTTTTTTGTAAGTCTATTCCCCGGGCTTTGGAACAAACGAAAATGGATTTGCATCCCTTAATTGCCTTACCTAAGAATCTTTATTTACCTAGCCGTAAGAATTCTAAAGGGCACAATTTAGATAGTTATAATGTCCTTAAGGCCTTTGAAAACACACCACACGAAAATATTGCTGAACCATTACCTCTTGATCAACAGCAATTAACAGAAGCCTTTGATCAGGCGAAAACTGCTTATCCCGTATGGTCTTCAATTTCTATTACTGAACGGGTTAAAGTTATTGAGAACTTAGCAGATTTATTAGAAAAAAATATTCATCACGGCGTAAAACTAATCCAAACAGAGGGTAAAAAGACCCTCCGTGACGCGATTGATGAATACCGTGAAGCAATTGATTTTTGTTACTACTATTCAGAAAGAGCCAAAGAATTATTTACCCAGCCAGTATTATTACCTGGCCCGACAGGTGAAACCAACCAATTGTTTTATACTTCACGTGGTGTTTTTGTTTGTATATCGCCATGGAATTTTCCTTTAGCAATATTTTTAGGCCAAGTAGTAGCTGCCCTTGTTTGTGGTAATACCGTTTTAGCAAAACCTTCCCATCAAACCCCAAGGATAGCAGCTTGGGTTGTTGATCTTTTATATAAAGCGGGTCTTGTAAGCAATGCCGTAAAAATTGTTGATTGTGCTGGTAAAATGCTAAGTGATGTTATTATTACACGTCAACCTATAGCAGGTGTGTGTTTAACAGGTTCGACAGTAACCGCAAAGACGATTCAAAAGAATCTTGCCTTAAATGAAGGTCCAATAGTTCCTTTTATTGCAGAAACCGGCGGCATCAACGCTATGATTGTTGATTCATCAGCCCTGTTAGAACAGGTAACGGATGCTGTGGTACGCTCAGCATTTCAAAGTGCTGGTCAACGTTGTTCAGCCTTACGTTTGTTATGTGTTCAAAATGAAATTTTTGATTCCTTGCTTCAAATGCTTAAGGGTGCAATAAATAGTTTACAAATTGGAAACCCCCTAGATGTTGCTACAGATGTAGGACCACTCATAGATGATAATGCTGCTGAATCTGTGCGATTATACTTAAAAAACTTATCTGCAAACAAATCCGCTCAATGTCTGCATGTATTGGAAACACAGCTAAATGAAAATTTTATACCTCCACAAATATGGCTTTTAGATAGTATATTGATTTTAAAAGAGGAAATATTTGCGCCAGTTTTGCATATTGTAAAATATGATGCTAAAAATCTTAATGAAATCGTAGAAGAGATTAACCGTATGAATTATGGCCTTACTTTTGGTGTTCACAGCAGGATAGACAGTATGGTAAAAGATTTAAGTAAAAAGATGATGTCAGGAAATATATACATAAATCGCGATACAATAGGTGCCGTTGTTGGCGTGCAACCCTTTGGCGGTATGAATTTATCGGGAACGGGACCCAAAGCTGGAGGCCCAAACTATTTGCAAGCTTTTTGCCATGAAAAAGTTATCACTAATAATACGGCAGCTGCTGGTGGCGATGCTGTTTTGTTGGGTAAAATCTAGATGTTGCATATACGATCGTTTATTTTTTTAGTTACTTTAATTGCCTATTTTTTTTTCTCAATTATTCCAGCTTTTATTTTGATTTTCGTGCCAAGAAAGTATGCTTTCAAAATTGCTCAGGCCTTATCCCTTATTTTAGGTTTTTTGACAAAAATGATATTAAGTATTGATGTAAAAGTTACTTATAGTAAAAGTTTTAGTGCCTTAGGTGAAACTCCCGTTATTTATGCTGTGAAACATCAATCAGCATGGGAAACCATGTTACTGTTCCCTTTCCTTAGACCCTTAGCTTATGTTGCAAAAAAAATTTTGATCTTTGTTCCATGCATGTTATTTTATTCAATGAAATTTGGCATGCTATTTATCAACAGGGCGAATGGGCCAGCAGAAATTAAATCTTTAATTCGCAAATCTAAAGAAATTATAAAAAATAATATTTCTATTTTAATTTTCCCAGAAGGAACACGCACAACATATGGAGTTGTTTCACATAATTACCTACCCGGGGTTGCAGCACTCTATAAAAGCTTAAATATCCCTGTTGTTCCCATAGCTCATAATTCCGGCAAATTTTGGCCGCGGCGTTCTTTCTTGAAGTACCCAGGGACGATTCAATTGCAGGTTTTAGACCCTATTATGCCTGGTCTAGATAGAAAAACATTTATGCTAACCCTTGAAAATGCCATTGAAGGTGCTTGCAAAAAACTATAGAAATATAACGTTAAGACCGCTGCATAAGTTCAATTAAAGTGCTAAATTCCTGTATTGAGGACAGAAAAAATATAAGCAATGTTATTTTTAACTTAAAGCAAGCAGCCTTGATCCTAATACCTTCCAAGGCTTAAATGCTTTGCAAAGGCTTTTTCTTGATAAGAATAAAAATAAACTGCACCCCACCAATTTACCTGCTGGTTGTAAGCTTATACTTTATAATTAAGCCTAGACAAGTGCGTTGTAATTTAGCTATAGGTTTATTGCATACATATAAATACGTACCCAGAACATGCGCCAAAAACTTAAACCATTCCCTTTGTTTTACATGTTCCAGTTTGTTTTATGTTTAAACGCACAAGATACTTCTCAGCAACAAAGTGCAGATAATTCAACAATAGAAATTATTAAAGAAAGTTTATTGGGTAAGGAATTAAAAGATTCTACTGAAAAAGGTTATAATTTTCTACAGGCAATCAAAGCCCTACTTAATTGGGATAAAGATACCACCAAAAGAACTAACGAAAAGAAAGAAAGTTCTAATTTTTTTCAAGTAATCAAAGCCCTGTTTGAAATTACTGAAGATGGTAATAATGAAAAGATAAACAAGTCAGAATTATCTGAACTACTAAAACAGTTTCCAGGTCTCACAAATAACCCAGACACGGCACGTTGGAAATTACTTGGGTGCACATTAAAAGGTGATAGCTCGGATAATTATAAGGGTTTTGTTCAAAAATTTTGGCAGGAAAAATCAAGTTCCTTTGATACAACCAGCGTGGAAAGTATTATTCGTACGGTCATTAATCCACTAAGGGCATATTTTTTCTTAAGTTTAGACAAAAAGTATAAAGATAATTCTTTAAGCCAAGATTTATCAAAAAAAGTTCATTTAATATTATGGCATAAGAACATTAGCTACTTGGAAGTAGCCTGCTTCCAAGGCTTGCAGAAGTTAACCACGCTTGACCTAATGTCCAAACACTTAAGTAGCTTGCCAGAAGGTATATTCCAAGGTTTAAATGCCCTAACTAAGCTTTCCCTAATGTCCAACCTAAGCAGCTTGCCGGTAGGTATATTCCAGGGTTTAAATACCTTAACGGAGCTTTACCTAGACTGCAACGACTTAAGCAGCTTGCCGGCAAATACCTTCCAAGGCTTGAATGCTTTAAAA
>CAYGPH010000020.1:13303-14703 GCA_964351815.1 uncultured Verrucomicrobiales bacterium
ACTTAAGCAGCTTGCCGGCAAATACCTTCCAAGGCTTGAATGCTTTAAAATATCTTAGCCTTGACTCCAACCAGTTAAGTAGCTTGCCAGAAGGTATATTCCAAGGCTTAAATGCTTTGCAAAAGCTTTTTCTTAATAATAATATAAATAAACTGCAGCCCACCAATTTACCTGCTGGCTGTGAAATTACACTTTGATAATTAAGCCTAGACAACTAGGTTGTGATTTAGCTAAGAGTTAAGTGCACATATAAATACGTACCCAGAACATGCGCCAAAAACTTAGACTATTCCCTTTGTTTAACATGTTCCTGTTTGTTTTTTGTTTAAACGCACAAGATACTTCTCAGCAACAAAGTGCAGATAATGCAACGATGGAAATTATTAAAAATTCTTTATTGGGTAAGGAATTAAAAAATTCTAAGGACAATAGTACAAATTTGCTGAATGTTATCAAAGCCCTGTTTGAAATTTCCGAAGATAGTGATACTGAAAAAAAAAACAAGCCAATATCAAATTTGCTGAATCTTATCAAATCCCTATTTGAAATTCCTAAAGTCGATAACACCGAAAAGATAAACAAGCCAGATTTAACTGAACTACTAAAACAATTTCCAGGTCTGACTGATAATCCAGACACCGCACGTTGGAAAATACTTGGTTGCACAATAGCAGGTGATAGCCCAGATAAATATAAGGATTTTGTTCAAAAATTTTGGCAAGAAAAATCAAGTTCTTTTGATACAACCAGCGTGGAAAGTATAATTCGTACAGTCATTAACCCACTAAGGGCATACTTTTTCTTACGTTTAAATACTAGCTATTTAGTTCGTGTTTTTGGTGATTTTTTAAGTAACTATCTATACAATTATTCTGATAATGATTTATCAAAAGTAGTCCATTTAAGATTAAGGAATAAGAACATTAGCCACTTGGAAGTAGCCTGCTTCAACGGCTTAAATGCTCTAGAAGATCTATACCTTGGACATAATCACCTAAGCACCCTTGATCCAAATACCTTCCAAGGCTTGAAAAAGTTAACTTGGCTTAATCTTAGAGATAATCACTTAAGCACCCTTGATCCAAATATCTTCCATGGCTTGAAAAAGTTAACCTGGCTTAATCTTAGAGATAATTACCTAAGCACCCTTGATCCAAATACCTTCCAAGGCTTGGAAAAGTTAACCTGGCTTAACCTTAAATGGAACGGATTAAAAACCCTTGATCCAAATACCTTCCATGGCTTGAAAAAGCTAACCTACCTTAACCTTCACTCGAACCGGTTAAGCAGCTTGCCAGAAGGTATATTCAAAGGTTTAAATACCTTAACGAAGCTTTACCTTTACTCCAACAAGATAAGTAGCTTACCGGAAGGTATATTCAAAGGTTTAAATGCCCTAA
>CAYGPH010000020.1:14803-24621 GCA_964351815.1 uncultured Verrucomicrobiales bacterium
CCGGAAGGTATATTCAAAGGTTTAAATGCCCTAAAATACCTTAGCCTTGACTTCAACCAGTTAAGCAGCTTGCCGGAAGATATATTCAAAGGTTTGAATGCCCTAAAATCCCTTGACCTTGGCTACAACCAGTTAAGTAGCTTGCCCACAAATACTTTCGAAGGCTTGAAAAAGTTAACCAATCTTGATGTTCGTGAAAATCAATTAACACAGATACCTGGAAACTTACCTGATTCAATTACTATACTGATGCTACAAAACAATCCCCTTGTAGAAACAGCTGTTACGAAAGGGTACCTTGGTAAGCAAGAATTAAGTGCACGTTTCGGAATTTTTGAAATGTCAGATTTTCGCTAGCACGCTACAATAAGACACATGAATTTAAACCATAGCCACGATACTAGCTTCACCTAAGTAGATAATTTTTTAGCTATAAGTATATCCAGACGCTATAATGCTTAAGAGTTGTTAAAGGCAACAACTGAAGATCTTGTGATTGAACGTCAGCTTGTTCGCCTATGTGGGCCAAATTATAAATTTTAAGTATTCTTGAATACATTACTGTTAGTATAATTAAAATTTGTCAAATAAAACTTATGAAATTTCTAAATTTTTCTTTTCTTTGCTTAATGTCAGTATTATTTGCTGCTGAAACCAAACCTGCACTTGATCCTGTTGATGCGATGCTAACAAACCATAACAATGAAGAAATGTTCGGTGACGCTTACACACCAGATAGTGCAAATACAAGTACTTCTTCTCAGTCAAAAGGAAAAGAAGTATCTTCTAATGAAAATGCTGAAACCATACCGACGGAAGCTAGTGAAAGTTGGTTTAGCAAAATGGTTAACACCGTTAAAAACCTCTTTTAGTTAGAGCTTAAATTCAACAAATTTTTTAACAGCTTCTTAGCAAACAGTAAGCGGTTATGAATACTTTTTAAATCTTCGCGTTTAAAAGCTATTTTATGGTTTGGCTGAATGTGAATATCACAAAGTTTTTTTGCCTCGCTCGATAAAATCCATTGCATTAACTTTTCTTGAAAAAAACATTTGTTTTTGTAAAAGGAAACAACTATTCCCTTTGGCCCAGCTGTGAATTTTGAAATATTTAAGAGTTTGCAATTTTGCTTTAGGGATAAAATCTGTAAAAAGGTTTCGCATTCTTGGGGTATGGAACCAAAGCGATTAATGAATTCCACACGTATGGCGCTAAAATCCTCTGGTGTTGTTAGTTTTGATAAGCGGCGATACATTTCTAAACGTAGGCCAAGATCTTCTATATAGCTTTCAGGTATGTGTAAGGAGGCCCCTACATTAATTTGCGGTAACCATTCCGTATCTAAATTAATTTCCAAACCTTCTTGGTTCGCCCTTGCTTCTAAAATAGCTTCCTGCAATAGGTTTTGATAAAGTTCTACACCTACTTCTCGAAGATGACCAGATTGTTCTTCCCCAACCAAATTACCTGCGCCGCGTATATCCATATCAAAACTAGCTAACTTAAATCCTGCGCCTAAATGATCAAGCTGCTGCATAACTTCCAAGCGTTTTTGTGCAGTAGCTGAAATAACTTTACCTTCAGATGTTGTAAGGTAGGCAAAAGCTTGAACTTTCGTACGCCCCACACGGCCTCGAAGTTGATACAATTGTGCTAAACCCAGCATATCAGCACGGTACACAATAATTGTGTTCATCCATGGCATATCTATGCCTGATTCAACAATATTTGTTGCCAGTAACAAATCGTACTTACGGTCACAAACATCGTTTACAATGTCTTCTAAGGATGTGTTATCAAGTTGCCCATGGGCCACAGCAACTGATAGTTCTGGCACAAGGGCTTGTAAAATTTCTAAACAGGGCTGAATATCGCTAACTCTGGGCACAACAAAAAAACTTTGGCCGCCACGGTTATGTTCACGTAGTAAGGCCTCGCGCACAATCATCGAATCGAATGGCATAACTGAAGTTCGAATACTTAATCTATCTATCGGAGGCGTGGTAATGAGGCTTAAGGAACGTACACCAGTTAACGATAACTGTAGCGTGCGTGGTATAGGGGTTGCGCTTAAGGCCAACACATGTACATGGGGTTTTAAAGCTTTTAAACGCTCTTTTTGCTTTACACCAAAATGTTGTTCTTCATCGATAATCACTAATCCTAAATCATGAAATTTAACAGATTTGGAAAGCACTGCATGGGTAGCAATAATAACTTTAGCTTTGCCTTCTTCAATATCTTGCCGAGCAATTTTTGCATCCCTAGGTTTTACAAAACGTGATAATTGGACAACTGGAATATTTAGCCCTGAAAAACGCTCTTTAAAGGTCAGGTAATGTTGACGACAAAGAAGTGTTGTTGGTGATACTAACACCACTTGTTTTCCACTTGCTGCAGCTATAAAGGCAGCCCGTAAGGCAACTTCTGTTTTACCAAATCCCACATCACCACAAACTAAACGATCCATGGGTTGGCCGGAAGTAAAATCTTCTATGACATCACAAATTGCTTGTAACTGGTCATCGGTTTCAGGATATGGAAAGCGGTGACAAAATTCATCATATTGTTGGGTTTTTTCAATGATATCACCTTTTTCTAGCTTGCGGTTGGCAGCAATTTTTATTAAGTAATCTGCTACTTCGATTAGGCGTTTTTTTACACGTTGTTTTTTCTTTAGCCACTGGGATGACCCTAAGGTATCCAAGCTTACCTGGGTATCTGCATCGCCATAGCGGGATAACAACTCCATGTTTTCTACAGGCAACAAAAGCTTATGGTCATTAGCATATAGAATTTCCAAACAATCATGGATAATGCCCAATGCTTCTACAGGCTTAAGTCCTAAATAACGGCCAATACCGTGCTGGTTGTGCACAACTATATCGTTAATTTTCAGGCTATCAATGTTAAAAAGATGATCATATTTTTTATTTTTTTTCTGGCGACTCACATTTAAGCGCTCACCAAAAATATCACTTTCCGTAATGATTAAATAATTTTCGTCAGCAAAGCCCCTATCTAACGGTAAGTGAAGCAAACATAATTTATTTTTTTTGGCCGTGCTTAAGTGTTTAATCACTTCAAAATCAATGTCTTGATCTTTTAACAACTGCCCAAGGTGGCTAACCCCACCTATAGAATCAGCGGTAATTAACCAGCTTTTATTTGGGTTGTCTTTCGTAAGCTTTTCAAAACTGTTTGCAAAAGTACCCTGGTAAAGATCTTCTTTTAAAATAGGAACATGCTTTACCTTAACAATTTTGCTATCAGGAATATCGTGGCCACTGTATAAAATATCGGCATTATTTAAAATATTTTGCCATTCGGCATTACTTAAATAGGTTAAGTCTGGCCCTAAGGGGCAATATGGGGTGGAGTGGTCGAGGGGTTTTAGGCGTGATTGATAAAATTCTTCAATGGTTGCGCGTTTTTCTGTAAAAACATTCAAGCCATCAAAGTTCATAAGAATCTTTGGTTTTTTTGGAAAATGTTCAATTAACGGCACCAGTTCTTCATGAAACAAAGCAGCCCAATGTTCAAAGCCTTGAATGACATGCTGCTTAGAAATATGCTGAAAAACCGCATGATTTTGCCACTGTGTTGGAAATCGTTCGCGAAAGCCTGCAACAAAACGTGCCGTAGAAGCATCGTCAATTAAAAATTCTTTAGATTTTTGTAAGCAAAGTTTTTCTAAGTTTTTATCAGCAATTTGATTGATCACATCAAAAGACCGAATAGCCTCAACCTCATCGCCAAAAAAATCTATACGTACGGGATATTCATGATCAATTGGGTATATATCAACAATATCACCACGCACAGAAAATTCACCGAAGTCGCGCACAATACTAACTTTTAAATAACCGTTTTCCACCAAAAAATGGCTTAGTTCTGGAATTTTAATTTGTGTACCAAGGGTGATCACTGGTAGTGATACTGCAAAAACGCTCCTCGGTGGGGTTTTTTGTAGAATTGCATCTACACTAGTAACAACAACGCAGGATTCGGGTTTTTGTAAAAAATTATAAACTTCCGCACGTTTAGCTATAACTGATGCTGAAGGTGAAATGCGATCATAAGGCAAGCAATCCCAAGCAGGAAAGGAAAGCACTTTAATGTTTGATAAACTTTCAATGGTTTTGCAGGTATTTATTAAATCTTTTTCAGATTTTAAAATAATTAGTTGTTGAGATTTATCACATAAATTTTGAGCGAGAAAAAAGGCTTGATAAGCATCAATTACCCGAGAAAATTTTTGCATTATTTACCAACAAATTCCCTGAAGTTTAATAGTTTAAAGCGCCAGACAACGAAAAAGTAACTGATTAGACCGCATAGTATTAAAAGACTTAGCCCGCCTATTCTGAAGTAAATACCAGCGTTAGAATAAATATAAGAAATCAAGTAGGGTTTCAGTAACACCAAAACAGATAAGCACACAATTGTTGCAACAATTACCCTTACAACAAAATGAAAGAGGGAATTATCAAAAGCAATAAATTTCTTTTTTTTCAACAACAGCATTAACACAATCGCATTGAACCATGATGCTAACGATGTGGCAATTGCTATACCTAAATGCTGGTAACGGTATATGAGCATAAAATTTAACACAACATTTACCACCATGCCAATGAGTGCAACAACTATAGGAGTTGTAGTATCTTGGCGGGAAAAAAAACTAGTGTTAAAAATTTTTATTAAAATATAAGCAGGCAAACCGCTAGCAAATCCTGCAAGGGTTTGCGCTGTAGCAACTGCAGAGTGCGCATCAAATTTACCACGTTCAAAAATAACGCTTACTAGGGGGTGACTTAAATACATTAGGCCAACCATAGCTGGCAGGGTAATAAGCATAGAAAATTCGATGGCACGGTTTTGATTATAAATAGCTGCTTCAACTTTATTTTCCCTCCACATTTTTGAAAGTAAAGGCAAAAGCACAGTTCCTAAAGCTGTACCTGTAATGCTAATAGGTAAATGGTGCAAACGATCAGCATAATATAAAAACGAAACGGTACCGGCTGGTAATAAGGAAGCAATGATTGTATCGATAAAAAGGTTAATTTGTAAAATTCCTGAACCAAAAGCAGCTGGAATTAAGCGTTTGAAAAATACTTTCATATTTTTAGATTTAAGTTTGGGTAGCACAAGTTTCACTTTTATACCCAACATACGCGCTGGCACAAAAACCCAAAGCAATTGAACAAAACCAGAACCGCAAATAGCTACTGCAACGCCAGCACCATTTTGCACGTACTGCATATCCACAATCAGCAAAACAATAATGATAAAAATGTTTCCCGCAATCTGAGAAGACGCCGCCGCATTAAAACGATCATAGGAATTTAAAACGCCACTAAACAAAGCCGTTAGCGATATAAATAAAATAAAGGGAAAGGTAATACGGCTAAAAAAAACTGCTAATGCAAAACTTTCAGCTTTAAAACCCGGCACAACCAAAGGTAGAAAATACGGCATAAATATTTCAAAAAGCACAACAATGCTTACCAAAACAATTGTGAGGAAGGAAAAAACATCCTGAATAAATTGCTTTGCTTCTTGTTCATCAACACTTAAAAGTGAGGAAAATATTGGAACAAAAGAAGAATTAAAGGCGCCTTCTGCAAAAATGCGTCTTAAAAAACTTGGAATTTTTATAGCGACAACCAAGGCATCCATAATGATACCCGTACCTATATACTGAGCCATTAGAATGTCACGAACGAAGCCAGTGCAACGGCTAAGTACAGTAAAACTTGCTACCTTAAGGGCGGAAGAAATCAGTTGCATACTCTGCCCAAAAACTCGTTATGAATACATAAAATAGCGCCATAAAATAAGAACATAGTAAAGCGCTATCAAAGCGATCAAGTATTCCCCCGTGGCCGGGTAAAATTTTTCCTGAATCCTTAACATCAAACTTGCGCTTTAACCACGATTCAATAAGGTCACCCATAATTGCTGAAAAAATAATACAAAGAATATAGCTAATATGCATTAAATCTAGGGAATAATTCATAGTAGAAAACAATACAAGGCCAACAACTAATCCACCACAAACACCACCTATTAACCCGGACCAAGTTTTTTTAGGGCTTATTTTTGGCGCAAGTTTCAAACCACCAATTGTTTTTCCAGTAAAAAAACTGGCAGTATCAACAGCAATGATAATTGCAATGGTTATCCACAGTAAATTTTCTGTAAAACAAGGAACAACCAAATGCACCATTAATAAAGCTGCCACAGCTATATACAAAAACCCAAAAAGTTCTAAATTTTTTCCTGGTATATGAATATTGCGCACATAGTAAAAACCTATAATAAAAGCCAAAAGACAAATACTTGCTTCATACAAAATAGGAAACTGAAAAAGAATTATTGCACTTGCAAAAAGGAATATAATAGGGTTTTTATCCTGCGATTTACTAATTGCTAGCCATTCATATACGGCTAGGCATAACAATAAACTTAATAATAGCTTTGTAGCGACAACGCCTATATAGGTGGCAAAAACAAATGCTAAAAGCAATGCAACAGCCGTATAAAATCGCTTTTGTAATGTTTGTTTAGGCAGCAGCTGAGTAGGTGCCATATCTACGATTTCTTCTGGAAAATTCTTCAATTGCTGCCTCTAAGTGTTTAGGTGTAAAATCTGGCCAGTAGCTCTTTTCAAAATATAGCTCTGTGTAAGCACTTTGCCATAACATAAAATTGCTTAAGCGCACTTCACCACTGGTGCGAATAAGCAGGTCTGGATCTGGAAAACCACTTGTGTCAAGGTGTTGACTAATGAGGTCTTCACTAATGTCATCGACGTTTAGTTCACCAAGCTGAACTTTATGCATAATTTTTTTCATGGCTCGTTTGATGTCGTCTTTACCGCTATAGCTGATAGCAAAATTAAGGGTGATTGTTTGATTGTTAGCCGTTAATTCTTCTATTTTTTTCAAAGATTGCTGAATATCTTGTGAAAATGCACTGGCATTACCAATAAAATTAACCTTGATATCGTTTTCCATAAAAATATCACTGGCATTTTGCAAGTACCAGCGCATGAGTTTCATAAATTCATTAATCCATTCATTATCGCGCATCCAATTTTCTGTTGAAAATGTAAAAAGTGTAACATATTCAACGCCAAGTTCTCCGGCCCTTTGTACAACTTTTTCCATCGCCCTTATGCCAGCTTTGTGCCCAGCAACAAGGGGTAAAGACCTTGCCCTTGCCCACCTGGCATTGCCATCCATAATTAAAGCGATATGCTTTGGAATACGTAAATCACTTAACACAATACAACCTATTTATGCAGTTTTTTTATTACTGCCCATATTTAAATATTTATTTCTTCGTTGCAACTTTATTTCTTCGGCATTCATATTTCGAAATTGAACTAAAGCTTTTGATAATTGTATTTTTACACTTTCAACCATTGTTGCTGAATGACGGTGGGCACCACCTTCTGGTTCACGAATGATTTCATCTATAACGCCTAAGTCAAACAAATCTTTAGCTGTTAATTTTTGTGCTTTCGCTGCTTCAGGGGCTTTTTCAGCACTTCGCCATAAAATAGAAGCACATCCTTCTGGGCTAATGACTGAATATATGGAATTTTCTAACATCATAACATAGTTTGCGGTTGCAATGGCAATTGCACCACCAGAGCTTCCTTCACCGATAACAACTGAAATTATGGGTACTTCTGAAGATAGGCAAGCATCTATGCTTTTTGCAATTGCTTCTGCTTGACCACGTTCTTCAGCATCTATGCCAGGTGATGCACCTGGAGTGTCAATAATAGTGATTATTGGAAGCTTAAAACGATTGGCAAGGGCAATTAAACGTTGCGCTTTTCTATAACCTTCTGGTTTTGGCATACCAAAGCTATGCTTTATTCGACTTTCCGTGTCGTGACCTTTTTCTTGGCCAATAATCATAACGGATTGATCAGCAATCCTCCCAAGGCCCGCCATAATGCTTTTGTCTTCACCAAACAAGCGGTCCCCTGATAGGGGAACAAAATCATCAAAAATACTAAGGTAATCCTTACACCTGGGTCTATTTTCATGGCGTGCGATCTGCACCCTATCCCAAGGGTTTAACTGAGTATATATTTGCCGCATAAGCTTATCAGACTTTTGCTGCAGCTTAGATATTTCATCGGCAATATTAAGATTTTCATCACTAGGTATTTGCCTTAGCTCGTCTATTTTTTCCACAAGATCAGCTATGGGTTTTTCAAAATCTAGGAATTTTTGCATCAAGCAGTAATTTTATCATCTTTACTTGCAGTTATAATAATTTTTTAGAAGGTATACAAGTATTATAGTTATAGCTTGGAATTAGGTATTGAAGTTAATAAAGCGAAATCACCATACACCCTAGGCTTATCAAAGCCCAGAAAAGCAATTAATGCTTTGTTTTAGAAATGTTTTCTTGAAAAAACACTATCATAAATTTTCACAAAGAACTCTGGGTCTGGCATTTTTCTGTTTAAAAAAAATTCAAAAGCTTTACGGCCCTTTAAAAGAGGGAATTTACAATCTTTTTTTTTCGTTTAAGGCAAAAGCTTTATCTTTCACCAAGAGTAAGGTAATTTAAGTCATCAAAATTAAAACTAGCGTTAAAATGAAGTATACAGGTTTATTGTACATATTTTTTTTCCTTGTGAGTTGCGACACAGTTAAATCAACCCTTGGAATGGATCATTACCAAGCAGATGAATTTAATCTAGAAACCCACAAGCCCCTATCAATTCCCCCAAATTATGATTTAGTTCCGCCTTATGAAAAGGATAAAGATGGAAAATTAGTACCTTTAAATGAAGCTGCTGATCTTGCTAAAAAGCAAATAGAAGGTGAAAATAGAAAAATTAATCCAAAAACATCTGAAAATGCCGGTAGCGATAAAACGAGCCAAAAAAACTTCAAAGATAATATTAGTAAGTGGCAGCAAGACTATGCTTAAAGCACATAAAATTACAGGAATTTAGCAAAATGAAACATATTTTATTACGAATTACTATTCTTTTTTGTGTTCTTAACGCCTTTGAGTCACCCAAAATTCCCCTTGTTGTCGCTGATGTTCAGCCTAAACCTGTAGAATATAAACTTAAACACAACAGCTTATGGTTTGAAAACAAGCCAGAATTAGGTTTTGTTTCTATTGTTATAGCCTTTAAAGGCGCTGGTGTTGATTTTGTAGAAGCCAATATGATTACGACAGCTTCTATGGCACCAGAACTTTTATTTCAAGGCGCTAAAGGTAAAACTTTAGAGCAAATACAGAATTTGATGAGAAAAGAAAACATTAGTTTAACCTTTAGTTATTCACCTCATATCCTTAACAGTAATGCCCTGTGTGCAACGCTAAGGGTACCAAAAGACAAAATAACACTGGGTTTAAACCTTATATTGGATCATTTTTTAAGCCCAAAATGCTCTGATAAAGATTTAAAACGTGAAGTTGCTAAATATCGTAATTTTTTTCAACAAAAACTCCACGACCCTGCAACTATTGCTAACGATGTTATCCTAAAAACTTTTTATAGGGGAAATTACGGCACAACTACAGCGGAATACCTAACATTGCTAAACACTGTCAGCTTATCAAGGTTGCGTACGTTTCTTAAACAAAAAATCAACCAAAAAAATATTTATGTGGGTGCATGTGGCGATGTAGAACCTGAACTGCTAGTGAGCGAAATAAATCGGTTTATGGAAAAGTTACCTGTTGGTAAAGTCGCAACAATGCCTGCCGAACAAAGCATTAGAGCCCAACCTATTGTTAAAAAACATATACCTTATCCTGTGCCC
>CAYGPH010000021.1:0-23725 GCA_964351815.1 uncultured Verrucomicrobiales bacterium
AGAGACACAAGAAAGGCCATATATTTCAACAAAATTAAGGCTTTCAAACACTTTAAAAAGTGCTTCATCGGGTAATCTTTCAAAAGTTTCTACTAAAGTTTCATCACCACTAGCTGCGCTCATAGAAAAGCAGCCCATGACACTAAGAACAATTAATAAACGGTACATAATAATACCAACAGTTTAAAACATTATTGCATACATAGTATTGGTTTTAGAAAATATCAAGAAATAAAAGTGTTCATTATAATGTTAACTACATTTTTAAACAGAATTTATTTTATGGATTAATTTTATCTCTTAACCTTGGTCTTTTTTATGTAATTTTGTCATTAACCATAAATACAGGCGGTTTGGTAATATTTGCAAAAAACCAAAAAAGCCAGCAAAAGGCTGCGGAAAAGTTATAGAGAATTTATTTCCTTGAATACCTTCAAAAATTTTTTCAGCTGCCTGTTCGGATGAAATTTGTTGTGGCATGTGAAAACTATTTTTTTCAGTTAATTGAGTTTTCACAAATCCTGGGTTGACCACCTGCACTTTTGTGTTCAGCGATTTTAGTTCAATAGCTTGAATTTCAGCAAAGTTAATTAAGGCTGCCTTTGATGGCCCATAGGCTGCAGCTTGTGGTAAGCCACGGTATCCAGCAACGCTTGCGACCCAAACCAAATGCATGGGCGTATTTTTGTTTACAGCATCATCTTTAACAGCGCTAAAGGTGTTATAAGCACCCACTAAGTTTGTACGAATAATTTTTTCCGCCACAACATTATCATACCGTTCAAGGGGCATAGGTTCGTAAGTTCCTGCAGCATATACAATTGTTGTTATCGGACCAAACTGCTGTTTGATATCGCGGTAAGTGATTTTAAGGCTTTCTGGCTGGGTAACGTCGAGGGGAAAAACATGAATAGACCGATGCTGATCTGCAAGCTTATTTAGCTTTTCTTCACTTCGCGCTGATATGTAAACCGTATAGCCATTTTGTGCCATTAATAGGGCAAGGGCTGCACCAATACCTGAACTTGCGCCAATAACCCAAACACTTAGCATGCTAATCCTTTTCAAAGAAAATCGTTAGGCGGCCCACATTAAAACCAAACTTTGTTAAACTTGAAACATTCATCACCCGGCGTTGATCAATTGCTATCAGCCAATCATTAATGTTAATTGCAATATTTCGCCCTTTCACAGGAATATTAAGGGTATAATGCATATTAATTGCACAACCCTGTTGTTTTCCGATAGCCTTGCCAACAACATCGGCTGCACTTGCTTCAAAATTTTGATCATCATGTTTGGTTATTGTCCAAATGCGCTGCTGATTTTCACCATCATCAAAAATAAAATCTTCTGAAAGAACGCCCTTATTACCTTGCCAGCTACCATTCATTTTAACCGTAAAACGCCGGGTTACTTTACCATAGCGGCTTTGTAAAAACCCCCATGCGCGCACCTGACCGTTTAAATAGTCGGCAATATCAAGAATCGGAGTTTTATTTGCAAAGGATTCAAAGGTTGGCATTCCATGGGTAAACATAACGCGTAAAATTAATCTGCATTCATACTATTAATATCGGCTTTTTTAGGCTCCATATCAAGGCTATATAATAGAAAGCACTTCATATTTTCTCAAAGGTATATTGCACAACATTAATACGTTCACTTTCAAAGCCTGAAATACAATAAAGTAAGTAATAGCGCCACATCCGTACAAATTTTTCGTCAAAGCCTAACCGCATAACTTTTGCTAACTGACTTTCAAAATTTTGCCACCAAATATGTAGAGTTTTGGCATAATCTTGCCCCATAAAGTAGACATCACGAACGTTAAATTTATGGGATTTCGCTAATGAAACAATTTTTTTATGGGTTGGCAACATACCACCTGGAAATATATATTTTTGTATAAAATCGATATTATTTTCATAGTCTTCTGCAAACTCTTCTAAAATAGTGATGGTTTGTAAAACCACCCTACCCTTTGATTTTAGGCATTTATGTAAGGTTTCAAAATAACTGTGCCAGTATTCCTTACCAACAGCTTCAAACATTTCTATTGAAACAATTGCATCATAGGAACCCGTTTCGTGGCGGTAATCCTGGTAGGCAAATTCAACACCTGGTGTGTTTTTCAATATTTCCCCGGCATATTGCAACTGTCTTTGCGATAAACTTAATCCTTTTACTTTTAGATTGTTGCTAACCGCATGTTTTGCAAAGCCACCCCAGCCGCAACCAATTTCTAAAACTTTACCATACTGCAATTTAAGTTGTTGCAATACTCGCTGGTATTTATTGTATTGGGCCTGTTCCAAACTATCGTGTTTATTAATAAAAATACCCGCTGAATAGGTCATGGTTTTATCAAGCCATAATTTATAAAAATCATTACCAAGGTCATAGTGATAAGATATATTTTCCTTTGCACGATCAATACTATTATTGGTTAGGGCCATATAACTTTTAAAAAGTTGTTGCACAGATTTCGTTACCAGGTTACTTGGATTTAAGGTATCAAGATTTTTTGCCAATAACCTAAACAAATCAAGCAAATTAGGGGTTTCGCAATAACCATTAATATACGCTTTAGCAAAGCCAATGGCCCCTTTTTCTAGGACTAAAGAATAAAACTCGGGATCGCAAATTCTAAGCGTGGCAGACAGATTTGAATGTTGTCTTTTAAAAACAAACGTTTCACCATCATGGGTTTTAAGGGTAAGTTCGCCAAAGGCTAATCTTTCCAAAAAAAGCATAAATGCTTTCTTGGCAGCAAAGCTGTTAAATTCATGAAGATTTTTCTTTATCTTGCTAATATTCATAATGGGGGCTTTCGAAATTTTAGTTTTTTATATTTAAGTTTTATAGCCTGCCATAAGATTAATTTAATTGTCTTTATTGGGCTAAAAAAAAGTTTAACCAGAGAAAAGAAATTCATACGGCAAGTTTTAAGATTCATACCAGTTTTAAGTTTGATGATATTTTCATGTTGGTAATGAATAATTAAATTCAAATTATCGAAATTATTTTTTGGCCAAGAAAATGAAAAACTATATTCACCAACCATGGAAAAAAATGGAGAGACAAAAAATTCTTTTTTTGCATATAACTGATCATGATTTTGAATTATTGAAAAATTTTCATTACATAAAAAATACTGATGATGACCTTTGAAAGTATTACTAACTTCTGCCATCACAGCCCTTAATTCGTGCTGTTTATCACAGTAAAACCAAAAGGATACTGGGTTAAACACCCTACCAAAAACAGCCACTTGGGTTAAAAGATAAATGTTTGCACAATGTTCTTTTTGTCCGCCATTATTATCGAAAATTTCTTTAGCATGATTATACGGATTTGTTCCATCACGCTTTCCATAGTACTTAAAAGGAACACTAAATACAGCCTTTTCTCCATTACATTTAAGCCACTTGTACGGGGAAATCCACGTTTTACCCGCCTTTAATAATGCATAAAATTGTTTATAGGTAAAATGATTATCGGCCTGTTCTAAACGGGAATGAAAAACTTTACCAAAAAAAAGTTTAGCTGCTATTGCCATGCAGGTTTTACACCAAGTTTTTCGCAAACGTTTAATGCCGACCATATGCCATCTTCATGGAAACCATATTTTAAATAGGCACCACAAAAATACGTATTATTTTTACCTTGTATATTTTGCATATGTTGTTGTGCCTGAATTGCAGTTGCATTAAATACTGGGTGGTAAAAAATTTTCTGGTGATAAACCTTATCCACCATGACTTCTGGGTTTAGGGTAACAAATATATTTTTTTTCGTATCAAGCTTTTGTAAGCTGTTCATCCAATAGGTAACGCCCATTGTTTGCTGTTTGGTTGAAAAATAGTTCCAACTTGCCCAGCATTTTGTTTGCTTTGGCATTAGGCGATTATCACTATGCAAATAGGCTACATTTTTATTGTATGAAAAGCATGATAATAGATTTTTTTCATCCTCCGTTGCAATTTTACCTAACATTTCAAGGGTTAAGTCAGCAGGGGTTGCAAAAATAAGCTTATCAACAACTAAACTTTCTAGATTTTCACCAAAAAGGTAATTAAGTGTTATGTGGTTGGGGTCGCGTAAAATTGATTTTATTGTACACCCTTGAATTTTAGCAAAGTCAAACGCTAATATTTTATCGACATATGTTTTACTGCCACCAACTAAGCTCATCCATTGGGGATGGTTTGTCATTTGTAATAGGCCGTGGTTTTTAAAAAATTGAATGAACGTTGCGGCTGGAAAATCGGTCATTTTATCAATAGGTGTTGACCATATGGCACCTCCCATGGGGTAAAGATATTGCTTAAAAAAGTTTTCTTGAAAATTATGGTTTTTTAAAAATGTTGCAAGGGAACATCGTAAACCCATAAGTTCAATTGAACTTGCAACCTTATTAAAACGATGAATTTCTTTTAACAAAAGCCAAAAATCAGGCTTTAAAAAATTTCTTTTTTGACCCAAACAACGCTTTAAACCACTGCCAAACTCTAAGTTTGCACTAGCTATAGCAACACTAAAGGACATATTTGTGATATTTTTTTGCACCCCAAGATAGTTAAATAGATCAATTAAATGAGGGTAATTACGCCCATTAAAAACAATAAAGCCCATATCGACTGAAATTCTTTTTTCATCCAACGAAATATCAACGGTGTAGCTATGTCCTCCAAACCTCTGGGCTTTTTCCATTAAGAAAACTTGATGTCCTGCCTTATGCAGACAAAGTGCTGCGCTTAACCCAGAAATTCCAGAGCCAACAACCGCAATTTTCATGGAGTTTCTTTCATATTAAGTTTTTTTGTTTTATGAAAAACCTTATCAAGCCAAAGATCAATTTTTAACGCATCGAAAAGCTTTGCAAAACAGATATTTCCATAAACATTCATTGCTGTAATCATTGGATCCATCAGCATGTATATTGTGGTAATTAAAGCAATCATTTTGCTGTTAAAACCAAAATATAACTCTAGAAGCGGCAGCATCACAACGATTCCTCCGCCTGGGATTGCGGCTACACTAAAGCGCGCTATGCAAAAAAAGGCTGTGAATGATAAATAATCAACAAAGTTTGGTGACAGCGTATGAAAAGCATTACTTATGGCGAAGGCAAGCACAGGAACAGTAATGCAATCACATAACAAGTGAATATTAACTGTAATTGGCACAATTGAACGAGCAACATCTTTATTACGAGCACCATTTTCCACAGCAACCATTGTAAGCGGCATAGATACGGCACTAGACATCGATGTAAAGCCACTAATAATTGGTGGTAGGCTGTTGCGCAATCTAATTAAAAACACTGCCAAATTTCCCTTAACTGCTATCAAAAGGAAACAACTTAAATAAACAAAAGATGCAAAAGTAATTGCTAAAAATATGCGTGCATAGTCATGTAGTATAAGGATTAACACTTGGTCATAGGAAATTTTAACCATAAAGCCAAAAACAAACACCGGAATCAGCACAAGAACAAAATTTACTAATTTATTTGTTACGTTTTCAGCTATATTATAAGCAATGGTTGCATATGGATGAAAAAAGTTAATAATTAGGCAGCCTACCCCAATGCTTAAAAATATTGCATATTGATTTGCATGCTGGAAACCAAGCTTAATTAGCCATAGTGGTGATAATTCTTGGGCGGTGGTTTCTGGGGAAAAACTAAAGGACAAATTTTTTGTTAAGCTTCCCAATGGAAAGGCTAACAAAGTTGTGAAAAAATTGGAAACACTCATAAGAACGACAACGGTAAGCAGTATAAGTGTCCCTTGGTTTGACAAGCGTAATATTGTGCTTAAAAGCAAACAAAAAATTAATAGGGGTAAAATAAGTATAATAAGTTCTTTTACAGCATAACTAAGGGTAAGAAATTGTTGGCATAATTTTAGTGGCATAAACGGGGTAACAACAAAAGCCAAAACGACCAAACTTAGCATAATTAGCGGTAGATGTTTCTTTAGCATATTTTTTCTTTAATATTTTTAAACCCCCAATATACACAAAAAATTATCTTTTTTCATATCAAATATGTTATATTGATTTGTGTGCGACGCCATACGTAAAACTAAGTTATATATTCCCTTGGCTCGAATTACATTTACGGGAACCGTGCCTTTGTTAATCGTGGTTAGCGAATACGGTGCCCACCTATACATACTTAAGCCTAGGTTCGATGGTTAGAAAAAAAACGGTGGACGTGGCACACTTTTTGATCTTCAAAACGCAAACAATAACCTATAATTTTAATATAGTTTTATTAAATTACATTTTATGAGCCTTGAAAGTCTTGGTAGCGTTCTTTTTTATGCTGCTTTTTTGTTCACAATTTTATTCATTGTTGGCTGCGTAAAGTACTATCGTTTACAAAACGCTTATAGCATTCTTAATCTCCATCAAAAGGCTAACCAAGGTTTGCTAAATAGTTTACCATTCTGTTGGTGCTATTGGTTTTTAGGAAGTGATAAAGCATACGTTTCGCCCTCTTTACGCAAAATGTTTAACCTTGAAACAAATGATATTAGTGCAACAAATATTTATGATTTCCTTAAGGCATCATCACGTGGAAACTTTAAAAAAGCCATGCAGCATATGTTTGAACATGGCGGTGAATTTGAACTTGAAACAACCCTGCAAGGGAAAGAACCACAAGACATGCTTATAAGAGGTTTCCACAGGGTTCTTCAAGAAAGTAACCCAGATTTTGGCCCCGTTGGCAGTATTAAACAGTTAATTATTTTAACCTTTGAAGATGTTACGCAACAAAACCTTAAGCAAAAAGAAAATAGTCAACAACTTGAAGAACTTAAAAAAATTAAAACCCTATTTGATTATTATGAAAAACACCTACCCATTCCCATTTGGGCAACTGATCAAGATAATATCCTTACATATTGTAACAAGTTTTATTCAGACCTTGCGGGTATAAGCCCTGCAAATGCTGTAAAAGAAAATATTAATATTTTTAATGGCCTGGATTTTCAAGAAAAAAAGACTATTCGCAAGCACATTATAGCTAATGGAAAACGCACGCTTTTCCTGGCAAAACATAAAAAAACAAGTGATGGATACTTTTGTTATGCAGAAAATGGCTTTGAGTTAGAAAAAAAAGAAGATGAATTACAGCAACACTTTCAAACCCAACGGGAAATCCTCGAAAACTTATCGAACCCTATTGCCATATTCGATTCAGAAAAACGTCTTAAATACTTTAACTCTGCTTACTTAAAGATATACGATTTTAGCGAAAAATTTTTATACGGCCAGCCTACCCTCAGTGAGGTTTTAGAACACTTACGAGAAAAGCGTAAAATTGCAGAGCAAGCCGATTTTAAAACCTTTAAACAACAACGTTTATCTTTGTTTAACCAAATATTTGAACCCATACATGAAGTAAGTTACTATCCTGATGGCAGTGCCATTAAAATGACAATTTGCCCCTATGCCACCGGGGGTTTGCTGTTTATTTTTGAAGATATTTCAGAACACGTAGCCCTTGAACGAGGTTTAAATACCTTACGTGCAGTACAAAAAGAAACCATTGACCACTTACATGAGGGGGTAATTGTTGTTGGCTCAGATCAGCTTGTGAAAATAATTAATCAACCAATAGGTAAACTTTTTCCAGCCCTAAACAATTTAAGTACTGAAAAACTTAGCCTTGCAAAAGTGATTAACCACATAGACCCCAAGAACCAAGAAACGCTTTTAGATTTTTTCCTAAACCTTATCGATAAAAGACAAGAAAAACACCAACCTTTAAAAATCATTGAAAACACCTATCAATTATCTTACAGTCCCCTGCCTGATGGTTCCCACATGTTTAGTTTCCTTGATATTTCAGAACGTGTAATTTTTGAACGTGATATGCAAGCCCATAATTTATCCTTAAAAGAAGCTGATCATATGAAAAATGATTTTATATCGCACCTTTCCTATGAACTAAAACCACCACTAAACACCATTGTTGGTTTTTCAGATATTCTTATTCATCAATATTTTGGGCCTTTAAACGAAAGGCAAGTTGATTATTGCAAAGGGATTCATGAATCGGGACAAAAGCTTTTACAATTAATTTCCAACATGGTTGATTTAGCAAGCCTTGATACGGGAAAGGTAAAACTAAATATTGAAGACATATCCATTGAAAAATTTATTCAAGGTCTGTTATCACTTGTTCAAGCAAAAGCAAGTGATCAGGGTATAACAATACATGTTGAAAATGCTTTGCAAGAATCATACTTTTCAGGCGATGAAAAACGCCTAAAACACATCTTTATAAGCCTTCTTACCAACTTACTAAAGCATATTTTACCCGGGGGAAGTATTATCATTACAATTACAGCGGATAATGTTTCACCTAAAGCTATAGCAAACCATCAACATTTTCTAAATATATCAATTTTAGCTAAAGAAATAACCACCACAAAAGAACAAACCGTTGATACAATACAACCTGTTATACATAATCTTGGTGCGCTAGAAACCATTAGTTTTGCACCATCAATATTTCAGCGCATTATCGAATTGCATATGGGAACAGTAGCATTTCACACAAACAAAAATAACGAAGCAACAATATCATGCCACTTGCCGTTGCAAGCCCAGAATATGGTTTTGCCGCTGCATGCCTAAGCGATTTTTAGCTTTCACTGAATGGTCTAACACCTTAAGCCAAACAACCATTGCCCAAAATTGGTGAATTACTCCTGCCCAAACAGGCACTGCTAATAGAAGGGTTGTGATCCCAAAACCAACTTGAATCATCACTACCAGAAACAACCCTATATCACGTTTTTTTATACCTATATAAAAACTGTAAACAAAAAGTAATAAAGCCAAGGAACGATGAATAAACTGTATCAAGCTTGGGTTTTGCACAAAGTTCATCCACAAGGGTGATAGATCGAAACTTTCCTTGGGCAAAAAAGCTCCGTCCATTAAGGGAAATGTATTATGAATTAAACCTGCTTTCATCCCGGCTACCATACCTCCGAACCATACGGTCGTTAAAAAAAACATAATAAACAGCCTATTGTTAATTTTTAAATGTCTTGAATTACCGGGGTGATCAAGCTGCAGGCGCGTTGAAAATAGAACAGCCATAAGAAAGAACGCCATTAACAAGTGAATACTAAGGCGCACAGGTGACACAAAAGGGTCATGTATTAAACCACTTTTTACCATCCACCATCCGATAAACCCTTGAAAACCTATTAGTACCCCTACCCCTAACATTCTTTTGCATAGCCAGCTAGGCATATTTTTATAAATAAAGATCAACGGCAAAAGTATAAGAAGGCCAAGGAAACGACCAAACATACGGTGTATATATTCCCACCAAAAAATCTTTTTAAAGTCACTTAATCCCATTCCCCGATTAAGTTGTTGATATTCTGGACTTTTCTGGTAATTTTGGAACTCTTTCTGCCACTGGTTTTTTCCAGCGGGCGGCATAATGCTTAGGGGCTTCCATTCAACCATGGATAGGCCAGAATGGGTTAACCGTGTAGCACCACCAATTGATACCATAATAACAACAGCAACTATAAGACTATTAAGCCAAAGTTTATAAGAGTTCATGAAATTTATTTTTCAAATTTTAACTTTATAATTAAGCATATAAATAAAAAAAACCATTTTAAAGAAGAATTTTAATTAATTTTTTATATATTTATCGTACGATAAAACTAATATCCTTAATTTTCTTTGTGGTTATTTATGAAAATCTTTTTTTTGCTGAGCCTTTTTATTGTGTCAGTTCCCATATATTCTAGCTCTTCTTCAGAAACCTATACCAATGATTCAGATAATGAAGTGTTTTTTACAACTTTTCAGCAAAACCCTTATATTTCACCAGATGGTGCAGTCACCCATGAACTAACGAAAGATATTTTTGATCACCTGTGCGAATGGAACCCTAAAATTATTACAGACTATAATGAAAAAACGATGGATGAAAGCACTTATATTCTAAAAAGATTGCAAGATTTCTTTCACAATGGCAATCAGTCTTTTTTTCAAGGAATCGTTAAAACATCTGAACCCTTAGCCTTTGAAAACTGTATTCATTTCAGTAAAGAAAGTACACCACAACCAACATCAAGTTTATTTTTACAAAAAATCTTAAAAACCTTTGATAAACATTTTGACAATCACGATGCTATGAAAATCATAGCACATAAAGATATAAAAAATTTAAGTGAAATGGGACATATAAGTATTATTTGCATAGCGCCGTATGAACCATGGCGCTTAAGGTTAATGCTAGAGCAAGTTGATGAATTTCGAAGTATCACCCATGATTATTTATACCACAGTTGTGATCAACCTGAACCTGATGATGAAGATATTATTCAAGTCAATAGTTTGTTACTTGCAAACCCTGATACACCAATGGATGTTTTAGAAGCTGCAGATAGAAATCATAATTTCTTTTTCCAAGCAACCCTTTATGGCTCGTTATACGATAAGGATGATATGTTAAGAACACATGTGGGAAACATTAAAAATTTTGTTGGTATTCAAAAAGAAGTTGAAAATAAAGAAAACAAATCTGAATCACCTGAAGTAGAAATTGTTAATTTTGACAACATATACCTTTTAACAGGTGAAGAGGATAATCACGATCAACAGCAACTAGCAAAAATTCAGGAATATACTGAACAAGAGTTTGGTGATAAATATATGGGCGTAATAAACCCTTATATCCCCTTATTTAAACAGTATCTTTTGAAAACACCTAAAGCAGAGAGAAATCATTATAATTTGTGCCTTTTTGTGTGCGAAATAGTTAGGCTAAAAATTTTGCTGCCCTTTCAGCATGCTTATCATAACGCAGCCATTGTTCATTAATCCTATTAAAGATTTTCTACTTTCAGACGAAAGAGCTTTCTTTCAAAAGTAATTGCTATAGCAATAGACATATAATAAATTAATGACTTTGCTTTAAAAAGTTGAAAAATGCTATTGAACTTTATATATATGTGTTACAAGTTTATGATTTTCTGAAAATTTATGCGTTGGTCAAAGTTAAAAAAACTCATTGAGAGCCAAGTAACAGAATCGCTTCAAGGACGAGTAGAATTTCACAGCACTTGCTATTATCATAAAAGCACAGCTTGTTGTCGTGGCTGGATAACCTGTGAAAAAAAAATGATTGCAAGCTTTTGCAATATAGCTTTTTTTTCGAAGGCATGGTGGGTTCAGCAAAGACGAAATACAGACTGATTCAGGGATTCCACATAAGAAAACTAAAGGGAAATATCAAGATTTATTGGTTGAGTACGGAGAGGCAAGTAAAATTGATTTTTACAATATTTGTTGGGACTATACTCATAGCTTAAATTTTGAAGAAGCCTTAAAAAGTGATGATTCCATTACACAAGCCCTTACTGTAATAGATAAGCGACTTGGTAAAAGAAGAATTCATCAAATCGATAAAAAATCCTTACAACCCCTAGCAAAATTTTTACTAGAAAAAAGAATAGAACAGGAAAAAAATTTCTTATGACCTTCAAAATATATGAGCGCAAGTCTGCAGATTATTAGAGGTTATATTTTTTGAAAGAATGCGCCAACACTTAAACTTTTCACCACTTTATACACTTAAGGCTTAAGGGACTATCACAAAAATTATCCACGAAGAATTTTTTGCTCCAATATGAATTGTGTTCCTTCAGCTAGGTCTATTTTAGGTAAGGTTTTTGTATCCACCCAACAAAAGGCTTGATGTTCAGCACTTAAAAATATTTTAGGGTATTCGTGTAGAGTATAAGTAAAAAAATAGTATGCGTAATTGCCATTTTTATGTTCTGTGTTGATTACTGAATACTGCTTTTGAAAAATTAAATGCTTGTTGAGAAGTTTTACATTTAGCTCTTCATATATTTCCCTTATTGCGGCATTTTTTGCATTTTCATTTTTTTCTAGCTTTCCCCCAGGCAGTGCCCATAAATCTGCCGCCCAGAGTGCCGTTTTTGCTCGCTGAACAAGTAAACACTTATGATTAAATATAAGCTTTACAACCGCACAACTGTATATAGGTAAATCATATTTTTTTACATTTTCATAAAACATTAATGACATAAAATTTATAGATATCCCTTATTATTTGTAGCCCCTTTGTTAAGTTACTAATTTTTTATGTTTCTGTTGATGATAATTTACAATAAAAACCTATACCACTAGGATTAATTTAAAAAAAAATAATAAATAACTTGAAAACTATAATAAATGTATCTATATGTAAATTGGAAATAAAAATTAACTTTATTATTATGAAAAAAATGAAAACCTTATTAATTGCTAGTTTTTTTGCGAGCTACGCTTGCATTAACGGTGCAGACGACTACTTATCAATAGAACAAACGCCGCAACTAAGGGCTTTAACGAAATTCACTACAAAAACAACAGATAGTGTTAAACAACAAAGGCCACTTTCACAAAGCCAATTTCCATTTACTCAAACAGCAATAGATCAACTAGTAGAAGCTCTTTCAAAAGATCAATATAAAGATCAAAGTTTTCAAAGACTACTACCACAACCTCTATATCAACCTGTTGATCATAATCTGCCTGTCTTGAATCTATATCAACTGAATAGTGCACCTGGGGCATAATCTACAACACCAAGTTCTTCTTGTTTTTCAGTGTTAAATTCTCTTTGTTGTGGATGTTTAGGCACTTCATCCTAAAAAACCATAGTTAAGGGCATAAGCCATAATGATGACCTTAAGCACCTTAATTTTAGAAAAAAACCCTGAAAAATTTCAGATAACAACCGATACAGCTCATGCAGTATAAATAGGAAACTTTAAGGCAATAAATTATAGTTTCCTATTCTAACCTTGGGGTACGTGACCTTGCATTATTGTGGCACATGAATGAAACCCTTTTATGTTGATGCATTAGAATTAACATTTCCATTTTACAAATATCAAGCTATCATTTAAGTTAAGTTATACTTAAAAGCTTTCTTTAACATTTTGTTAATAATTCTTACCTAAATACTAACAAACGTTAATTATGTAAGTGGTAGCCAATGAAAATTAGTCACAAAAAATTAAGCATGATCAGCTTAGGCCTTGTTATGGGTATTTGCAATTTTTCACTTCACCCGGGCGGGCCAAATCTAACCCCGACAAATTATAATTTAGAACACCAGCCTATAAACCAATCAACATTACAAAAAGGCTTAACAAAACTTCATCAAAATAGTGATAAAATATCAAGTGCCATAAGCCATAGCGCTGATCAATCAGTAGCTTTACCCCACCCAAAAAATAAAAAAGAATATTATTCACTATCGTATCTTGAAAAAAAAGCCAATCAGGGTTCGAAAAACAAGCACTATCACTTTTATCGATTTGTGGTACAGGAACATCCACAGCTTTTAGAACGAAGTAATGAACACTTTTTCTTAAAAAAACTTGTTAAGGAAGTGGCAAAAAAACCTGAAAATCATTGGTATAAAATAGCACGTTCAATATATCCTCCAAGAATGTTAGCGAGCGAAGAACACCTTAGACACATTGATATTGTCGCTTATAATGTAGGTATGGAAGGTACTGCTAGAAATTTATACACCTATGACCATTTGCATTCATGGTGGTTCATTAATGGTAAAGCTTTAAACAAACGTGTTGCCCTTAATTGGATGAATGAGAAAGACTATAATGATCTAAGAAATCAACATAAAACCGCATTTTACAATGATAAAAATCTGGTAAAGAAACAACATAGTCATTTCAACGAATGGTTTCATGTTAAGCTTATAAGGCTTGTTTCACCTAAAATGCTATCAGAAGTAACTCCATTTTCACACGATATTTCTGATTTTATTAAAAATTACGGTTTGAACTTTCGCCAACACTTAGTGACAGTTATTCGCAAAAACCAAGGTATAACAAGTGCAGCAAGTTTTGACCTTGATAGCTACCTAAATGATAGTCAAAGTTCAGCTTCTGGTGCTGAGGATGTCTTTATTGAAGATAAATCTATCATGTCTAAACGTGATGAAACCACTATTACGGCAGAAGAAATGATTAAAAAGATTACGGCAGAAGAAATGATTCAAAAGCGTTTGGTTTCTAATATCGCTGCCCTGTCTGCTAAAACACCTACTAAAGAATAGCGCCCCAAAAACTTTGCAGGAATAAAATTTTTATTCGACTATACAAGCAGTCGAAAGCTTATGAATAAGGCCTGATATATCTTTGATACAAAGTTTTCCCGATGAATCAACCCCCACAAGTTCACCTTGTGGGGTGTTTGTTTTACTTTGCCAATGATGAAAAGACTTTTGGGCATAACCAAGCCATTTGTTTTGAACGATCGCAAAATCAAAAGGTTCCCTAAAGGCCTTTCCTATACGATCCATTAAAAATAAGGCAAGGAATTGCGGTATTATGCTCTCTAAAGAACAACCTTCAAGCCTTTCGTTTCTTGTATTCAGCCCAATATTTTTTGATAAAGACTGTATATCTGAGAAAGAATCACATAATTTATCCGCTAATAAAGTACCATTGCACTTTTTTGGGGCTTGAAATAGGTTCAACCCAATACCAACAAACATATTTGGGGGATCATTTTCTATCAAAATACCACCAATTTTTTTGTCCTCCCTTAAAATATCATTCGGCCACTTTAGGGAAATATTTTTTTTGGGGAAAATTTTATCAAAAATTTCTACCATAAGTACCCCAAGTGCAATCGAAAACTGAAAAGGCGTTAGGTGTTTTGGGCATGGCATATATAAGGTTAAAAAAAGGTTGTTCCTAAGGGATATCCAATTACGCCCATACTGACCATAACCAGCAGTTTGTTCGCTAGAACACACCCCAAATGCTTGACTAAACCCAAGTTTTACAATATTTTTGGCATGGTCTTGGGTTGATGGACACTTTTCTAAAAAAAATAGCATGTTAGCAACGGATATTTACATTCTTAAGGCTACCAAAGTATGTTATATTAAATTTATGACTGATGATATTAAATACGATTTACTTAAAAGAATACCTTTGGTACCTATTCATGGATCCGTGCTTTTACCGAAAGCTGTGATACCTATAACGATACCAATGTCTCAGTATTTTAATTATGCACGGCAAATTCCAGGTGAATTTCAATACCTTGGTATTGTTCAGCCCATTCGCAACAAATACCAAGCAAAGAAAGCCCTCTCACCCTATTATCAGTTTGGTACAATGGGAAGAATATTAGATAGCGAATATGCAGATGATGGTGAAGTTGTTTTGCTTGTAGAAGGTATAATACGCTTTAAAATTATCAAAACCTTGTTCGATAACAACGGTTTACTTTATGCCAATGTTGATTATGAAACTTATCAGCATGATATTTTAGAAAAAGATGAATCAATATCCCTAGCTAACCGGCCATATTTACTAGAAGTTTTAGATACTTACCTTAAATTAAATGGCATAAACCCCAATTGGAGCGACATTGATTCCACAAGTGATGCCCGCTTAATTTCCACCATTGCCCTACTCTGCCCCTTTAAAGCTGCAGAAAAGCAAGCTTTATTGGAAATGTCAGATTTAAAAAAACAATCGGAATTAATTACGCAGCTTATGGAATTTGAAAACCATAGTACAACAAACAAAAAGTCTACTTGGCATTAACTATGACAGACGAACTTTTAGATATCCTTGTTTGTCCGCAAACAAAAAAATCCCTCGTTTTAAGCCAAAATAAGGATATGCTAATTAGCGTGATGGCAAAGTGCGCTTACCCAATACGCGATGGTGTTCCCATCATGCTTTTAGAAGAAGCCATTCCCCTTACGGATAAAAAAATTAAGGAACTTACTAAAAACCTTGAATTATGAACGTATATTTTAGGCTAGCCTTATTTTTCTACAGCCTTGCCCTTATTATTTCTGTACCATTTTATCTTTTGATTCGTGTAATCAAAGGCAAAGAAAATCTTCACCGCGTCGCTGAACGGCTTGGTATAACAAAAAAAAAATTACCAGAACAATACACCCATAGCCTATGGATTCATGCCGCAAGTCTTGGGGAAACTAAAGTTGCTTTAACATTAATCAAGTATTTACCTAAAAAAAAAGATAGGTTTATTGTTTTAACCACACAAACGCTTACAGCAGCCGCATTTGCTAGTAAGAACCTACCCGATAATGCATGCCACCAATTTATACCGGCCGATCACCCATTATTTATAAAACGCTTTATCATTCACTGGAAAATTCATAAAGCTTATGGGGTAGAATCTGAAATTTGGCCGAATACAATTATGACCCTAAAAAAATTAGATGTTCCCTACAAACTTGTTAATGCACGCTTATCAGACAAAAGCTTTGAACGTTGGAAAAAATTTAAATGTTTAAGTTACCCACTTTTTCAAGCCATTCCCCTAATATTGTCCCAAAGCCTAAAAAACACAGAATATTTTAGAGCACTTAATGCACAACGCGTTGAAACCATAGGAAATATAAAATTTCTTAACCAAGCCCCACAATATAATGAAAAACAATTACAATATTGGCAAAAATGTACTAATGGCCGGCCTATTTGGGTTGCAGCAAGCACGCACGAAGGTGAAGAAAAGTTATTATTAAGCTTACAAAAAAAAATAAAAAAAACCTGCCCCCATGTTTTACTTATTCTTGTACCACGACATCCAGAGCGTTTTAATGATGTGTACAACCTGATTAAAAAATCAAATTTAAGCGTAACACGCATCAGCGCAGAAACTTTTTCAAAAAATACTGATGTACTTTTGGTTGATCAAATGGGTACCCTTGGGCTTTTTTATAAGCTTGCACCTGTTGCATTTATTGGTGGTTCGCTTGTGAATGTTGGTGGCCATAATCTTCTTGAAGCTATTCAATTAAATTGTTTACCCGTGTGGGGGCCATATTTTCAAAACTGCGTTGAAACAACGGAAAGTTTAGGCATTTCTAATCAAGGTTTATCATTTCATGCCTTACAAGGAAAAATACTTGCGGCTATACAAAACCCAACCCAATCACAAAAAGAAACAGCAGACCTACAAAAAATGTACAAATCTGCTGTAGAAAATATAGAAACGCGGCTTATAAAGTTATTATAAACGTTGTTTTAGGAAACTGGCTTTTCAGCTGCAGGTGAATTCTCTGTTTCTAATTCAACCTCAACATGATTATTATCAACAGGATCAGACTGTTTATCTTTAGATTTTGTTTGGTAATGTTTTTTCTCTGCAATACGTGCACTTTTACCACTGCGATCACGCAAATAATATAATTTGGCACGTCGAACTATGCCTTGGCGAACAAGCTCTATTTTAATATTAGGAGAATACAAAGGGAAAACCCTTTCAACGCCCTCGCCGTTTGAAATTTTTCTTACGCGAAAAGTTGAACGTAGGCCAGCATTAGAAATGGCTATAACCACGCCTTCATATGGCTGAAAACGCTGACGATTACCTTCAACAACCTTCACCATAACTTTAACGGTATCACCAGCTTTAAAATCTGGGGTTTGTTTTTCTTTAGTAATATCGGTTAAATGTTGTTGTTCTATTTTTTGTATTGTATTCATGGTTTTTCCCTAGTTGTTTCTGCACCTGCCATGCGGCCTAAGATGATAATGATCGTCGTTAGCAGCTTAACGACACGATCTGTTAAATATATTACGTTATGCCATAATTTTGCATATAAATCCATATGTTTATTGCGCTAGCAATGCATGGTCAACAAAAATAGTAATATTACCTCGGCCATGAAAAACGAGAGCATTGTTATTTTCAAAAATTTTATTGGCAAAAGAATTTCCTATGTTAGGCTCTGAAAAATCTATTTTACCCAGTATAGAAAAGGTTAATAACTGCATATCGTGTGTATCACCGTCTGCAGCCGTAATTTCTATTCTTTCTAGGGGCGACTGATTAACAACATTATAGGTAATTTCAAGTGTTTGATCTGCGGGAAAGGAAAACACGGTGTTAATTATTTCCACATCACTTTGAACTTGCAATTTAATATCCTTTTTAGATACAAAAAAACCATTTTCTATAACGCTATTGTGTGATTCACAGTTTATGCAAAGTGTTTTGCCCTCATCAGTAACATATGTGGGCGATGTAGGAAGAACAATTTTTTTTAAAATTACTTCAGTTAAACCTGTTGTGTCATATACTCTACTGACCATTTTTTGGTTTTCATCATCCCAATGTATTAACAAAAAACCATCATCCCCGGGTGATACAAAACGATAGCGTTGTATATTGCTTTTAATTGATTCATGGCCCAATGTACTGAAATCGTCTGCGGCGTTTATGTTTTTTGAAAAAATACCTAAAATCATTATAATTGGTAATAAGAAGTTCATAACGCATACACTCCTATGCTTTAATTTATTTTACAATATCTGGTCGTCTTGTTTTTGTTATTTCGTGTGCATTTTGCAAACGCCATTTTGCTATTTCCTTATGATTTCCACTTAATAAAACATCTGGTATTCTATAGCCTAGCCAGTCTTGCGGTTTTGTAAATTGATCATGTTCCAATGAACTTTCTGTGAAACTTTCTTCATGTGTTGCTTCCTTATCTAAAACACCGGGCAACAAACGAACACAGCCATCTATAAGAATTTGCGCTGGCAATTCACCACCAGAAAGAACATAGTCACCAATTGAAACCTCTTCAAGATTGTAATGTTTTTTCCAATGATCAATCACCCGTTGGTCTATACCTTCGTAACGACCACATAGAATATGTAATTCTTGGCAGTTTATCCAGCGTTGCAAATCTTTTTGTTGTAAAGGTTTTCCCCTTGGTGTTACATACACAAGCTTTGCATGAGAATGGTAGTGGTCTTGTAATGCATTATGAACCACATCTGGCTTTAAAATCATACCCTTACCACCCCCGCAAGGGCTATCATCAACTGTTTGGTGTTTATCGGTTGCGTAATCACGTATATTTACGGTTTTTAAATCCCATGCCTTACCAAGAAACTTACCAGGAATTGAATAACCCAAGGCCCCAGGAAACATTTCAGGAAAAAGGGTAAAAACCTTTGTTATCCACATAAGCTAATTATCTAAAGCCTTTGCGCGGTGATTCCAGGTTAGAAGAAAGAAAAACGCACTGCATAAGGCGCAAACGGCAATAAAAGCAAAGGCTGCATCCCAACTATAATTATCGACAATCGTACCGATACCATAGCCTGCAACCGATGCGCCTAAGTATCCCACTGTTCCTGTAAGCCCAGATGCTGCTCCTGCAGCTTTTTTCGATGCAAAATCTGCTGCGGCAACACCAACAAGTATTTGTGGACCTGTGACTAAGAAACCTATTAACATCATACCTATAAAGTGTAAAAAATAATAACTTTCAGATGTTTTCCACAAAAACACAACGGAAAGGCATAAGCAAATCATATATATGAAGCCTACCCTACCTCTTCGTCCCTCAAAAATCTTGTCAGACATATAACCAGCTATAATACCACCGAACATACCTGTTAAATCAAAAACAGCTGCTTGCGCGCCAGCAAGCTGTAAACTAACACCCTTATGTTCACAAAGAAACGTTGGCGCCCAATTAAACATAAACATACGGACGATGTAAACAAAGAAATTTGCGCCACACATGTACCACACCAAACGGTTTTGAATAACTTGGCAAAATATTTCTTTTGTTGATAAGCTACTTGAATCCACATCGTTTTCATTAACTAAACCCTGGTATGCTTCGATTGGTGGTAACCCCATTGATTCTGGAGTGTCACGCAAACGATTAAACAAAACAATTGCCATAATAAAGCAAATCGCTGCAGGCACAAAAAAAACGTAGCGCCAGCCATAATTACTAATTAAAATCGGTGCCAAAAGCAAAATTATTGCGCCACCAATTTGCTGCGATGTATTCCAAAGAGCCCATTTAGTGCCTATTTCTTTGGGACTAAACCAATGGGTGAGTAAGCGTGCACATGGTGGCCAGCCCATTGATTGAAAACAATTATTTAAAATAAAGAAAAAAAACAACATCCACCAAGAGGTTGTAAACCCCATGGCAAAACTCACACAGGCAGACCCAAGTAAACCAAAGCTCATAAAATAACGAGCATTACTTTTATCCCCCAACAAACCTGTAATTCCTTTGCCTAAACCATAAAGAATTGCACCAGCTGAAATTACTATACCAATTTCTGCTTTTGAAAAACCTAATTCTGACTGAAGTGAAGGTATTGCCATTGTAAAGTTTTGCCGTACAAGATAAAAACAGGCGTAACCAAACATAATGGAATACATAATACGTAAACGCCAATAGGAATAACTTTTGCCATCAACAGCTCTGGTTTGCTCACAATCAACCACACCCGAATGGGTACTAAATAATTCCATGCATGCTCATTTTTAGAGTAAGTATTCGCTAACATACCAGAAGCAAAAAACATGATAAAGAGTTTTAGAACATTCTCTGCTAAACAGCTTAAAAAGAACAGGTATGCGATTTATCCTAGCCATAATCTATATTTTTTTTTAGAAGAAAAATAAAAGGAATAAGCATATCACCTAAAGCATAAACCTAGTTATGTTGGTATTGACGAAAATACTTTATTGCTAATACCATGTAAAAGTTAACTAAAATTAATTTAAAATATGAAAAAAAATTTATTATTATGTTGCTTAATTATGGTAAGCAACATTCAAGCTTTCGATCTACCATGTGTCCCCGTTGATGTAAAAGTATCTCAACAAAAAGAAAAAACCGCCGATAAAATTGTTTTCATGTATAAAATACCATTGGAAAAAGGAAATGACCCAACCGATGATATCTTAAAATTTAGTGCAAGCTTGCCAAAGCATGTTATAGGTGCTTTCCACGCCTACCTTGTGTCGTTAAACCCTAAAAAACCCAAATCTGTTGTTAAAAAAACAATATCGGAAATAAACCGCTTAGGATACCTTCCAAACGGCACGATAGATGTTGATAGTTCATCTTCCTATAGCACAACAAAAGCAACCTACAAGGTAGAAAAAGTATCAAAAACCATAACCTGCAGAACCAGTTTAAAAATTGTTGAAGAACCCGTAACACAACCAGATGGCAATAAGCAACCAGATAACAATAAAACTAAAGCAGTTGATAAAAAGAAAAAGAATAAAACGCAAAAGTATATTGCTTTTACAACACACATTGTAAGACATGACGATCTTAGTAGCGATGAATTTTTAGGCTTTGAAAAACATCTGGATCAAAGTTTAAACGCATGCCATGCAAGAAAAGAAGAAGCGGAAAAAAACAGAAAATTAATGGATGAAGAAACATCCCTTTAAGAACAGTAATTAATTAAAAAAAATACGTAATGCCTTAAACTTTTTAAGGATTACGTATTTTTTATATAAGGAACTAAAGTGAACGTAACAAAACCCAAACTTATTCTAAAGTGCTAATGGAAAACGTTCACAAAGTTGTTTAACCTTTTGTTGTAAAGCGGTTAACTGCACATCATCGCCACGCTTATATGCCTCTAAGGTATGAACGATAAGCTCTGCTATTATTTCAAATTCTTTTTCTTTAAAACCACGTGTAGTACCGGCCGCAGAACCTACGCGAATACCGCTGGTAATTCTTGGTGGTTGGGTATCAGCTGGAATAGCATTTTTATTGCAGGTAATACCTACCCTTTCCAATACTTCCTCTGCAGCTTTACCACTTACCCCAAAAGGCGTAAGGTCTACAATTACCATATGGCAATCGGTGCCACCCGTGATCAATTTCAAACCATGTTTGGTTAAAACCTCTCCCATAACCTTCGCATTTTTTATCACTTGCATGGCATAAGCTTTGAACTCTGGTTGTAAGGCCTCGTAAAAGCCAGCGGCTTTTCCTGCTATAACATTCATTAAAGGCCCGCCCTGCAAACCAGGAAATATGGCACTATTTATTTTTTTTGCCAAATCAGGATTATTTGTAAGAATTATACCGCCGCGCGCGCACCGCAACGTTTTGTGGGTGGTGGAAGTAACCACATCGGCAAATGGTATAGGCGTTGGGTAAACCCCACCTGCAATTAAGCCAGAATAATGGGCCATATCTACCAAAAGGTATGCACCCACCAGATCTGCAATGGCACGAAAGCGCGCAAAATCAATAACTCGCGGATACGCCGAACCACCCGCTATAATTAATTTTGGTTTCACCTCTTTTGCTTGCTGCTCGAGCCTATCATAATCAATCAAATGGGTTTCAGGATCAACACCATATCCATAGGCCCTAAACCACTTCCCCGATTGGTTCGGGGCTGCTCCGTGGGTTAAATGCCCTCCAGCATCAAGGCGCATGCCGAGGATGCTATCACCAGGTTGTAATAAAGCCATAAAAACCGCTTGATTTGCCTGTGAGCCAGAATGGGGCTGAACATTAGCGTAGGGGCAACCATAAAGTTTCTTTACCCTCTCAATCGCTAAATTTTCAAGCTCGTCAGCGTGGACACACCCACCGTAGTAACGGCGCCCGGGGTAACCCTCGGCATACTTATTTGTAAAAACCGAACCCTGTACAGCCATGACCATAGGTGATGCAATATTTTCAGAGGCAATAAGCTCTATACAGTTTTGTTGACGCTGTTTTTCCTTATCAATAATTTCTAAAAGTTTGCTATCATTATTAAATTCATTGATATGATCCATTTTTTTTTCTAAAAACATAGGCTTTGTCAAAATTAAGACCTTGAAAATTATTATTTAATCCATACATTAACATATAGTCATAAATCTAAAAACGACTTTTACAGAAGTCTTTGCTAACAAAAATATTAAGGGTAAACCCTATGAATGATACGTATGATAAATTGTGGGAGTTTTTTCGCGGTGACATGAGCTACCATCAGTTCTCTAATTTGTTAAATAATACCAGCCTTGAAAAGGATTTAGGTAAAGACCTTTACTTAGAACTAATTTGCTTAAACAGCCAGTCTGAAGCTGATAAACAGTTAGCTTTGAAAAAGGTAGAAAAATTTCTTAAACACTTTCCTTTAAATTGTCAGTGCGTAACTTACACAAACTTTGATGTTTTAGACATTGGCGATAGGAATACTGATTGTATAAATCATTCCATAAAGTTGATTGAGTCGAACGGAAAAGAATTGCCATGGTTATTCCTTGGTAAATGTGAAGTGTGCAAACAAAATTGGCTTGTAGCAAAAGAAGATACTATTTATAAGGTTTATTGTTTACATAGATTAAGCAATATGGAGGCAGTAAAAATTACGAACAATCACCAATGGCCAAAAACCTTTTGTACAATTTATGAGCTCATACAGTTAGCTTACAAAAAAAGAAAAAACGTTTGCTATGAAAACTTTGACCCTAAGCCATTCATAGAGAAACTTTTTCAAGAAAACAGAGAAATTACGGCTAACGATATTGCAAAATTTTTAGATTTTGACTTGTTAGAGGCCGAAGCACAGCTAAAAGCTATTAAGACAAAATCTGAAACTGCAAATAATTTTTTAGTTGATTGTTTTCAAAACAGCAAAAGAAGTCTAAAAAAATTTTTTAATGTAAAATAACACCTTGATAAAACTTAGAAAAAGCGGATCTTTATTTACATAACCAACCCAAAAGATTTAAAAACGCCAAGCAATATTATCTTTGCTGAAATCTGCTAAAATAATATCAAAATTTACTGGTGCTGCTGAGAAGAATCGAACTTCCGACCTCACCC
>CAYGPH010000022.1:0-707 GCA_964351815.1 uncultured Verrucomicrobiales bacterium
ATAGTCTTCCGTTTCCGTGCCTATGGTATTCATTCAGAAAATAAAGATGTAAGTACCAGCTTTAATTCTGCTTGGGAACTGGGTTTTTTTAACTTTGACCCTAAGAATTATGGCCCATACTTGCGGGATTATCACGTGGACAATCTTTTGCTGTGTAGCCACAAGGATAATAATCCCCTAAAAGCTGTTGGAGTTATTGATTTTCAAGATGCCATATGGGGCCCCAAAGGCGGTGATGTGATTAGTTTACTTGAAGATGCTCGGCGTGATGTCCACCCCGATATCAAAGCAAATGTGTGGGATAGATTTATAAAAAGTTTTCCTAAGGGAGATCGTGAAGAAATAACCATCACAACGCATATTACAAGTGCAGCCCGGCATATGCGCATTGTAGCTTTATTTTTAAAGCGTGCAAAATTCTTTAATGATCATCGATTTTTTGACCGGATTCCAAGGCTATGGCAAATGTTTCATGTGCATTGTCAGCTTGCTGAAATGCAACCCGTAAGGCACTGGTGTTTGAAAAACCTCGATTTTTTTGAAAAAAAACCTGGCCATGCTTAAGAAAGCTATGATCCTGGCTGCTGGTTTTGGTATGCGGCTAAAGCCTTTAACCAATAGTTTGCCTAAACCACTTATAAAAATTCATGACCAGTGTGGTCTTGATATCGCAGTAAATGCCATTAAAACCCTAGGCATTAACGATA
>CAYGPH010000022.1:717-23315 GCA_964351815.1 uncultured Verrucomicrobiales bacterium
TACACTTTTTGCCGGAACTAATTAAGAACTATTGTTTAAGCCAATACCCAGATATCAAATGGAAATTCTTTTATGAAAATCCAATACTTGATTCCGCTGGTGGCATTATAAACGCCTTGCCGTTTTTTGACGATCAACCATTTTTATGTATAAATGCTGATATTTATTGGCAGCCAATAGTTTCTGGAAAAAACTTACTAATTAGTCTTTATAAAACCTTAGGAAATTCCAATGATGTGGCGGTTTTATTAAAAAATGTTGCCGAAATACCAAAACCCTTATGGGTTCCAGCAAACTTTTCTTTACATAAGGATAATCTGAATTGGCTTGAAAACAACGAAGAATTAAGCCAAAGGGAAGGTGCTAGTCTTGTATATACGGGTGTGCAGGTTTTGCACCCAAGGCTTTTTATAAATCAAGTCGTTAGGCCACTACCAATGCGAACTTTTTTACAATCCGCCCAAAAAAATCAAAAGCTAGCCTATCTTATTACACCTGGTTTCTGGGCAGATTATGGTGATATGGAAAAACTTAATTTTCTGCGCAAACAAAAAAATTTAGCTATTTAAGTTTGTTACAGGTGAATCACTTTGTTGTTCATCACGCTGACGTTTTGCTTCGTGTGCTAATTGTTGTTGATACAATCCTGCAAAATCAACGGGCTGTAACATTAATGGCGGGAAGCCACCAGCTGCAACTGTGTTTGCAACAATTTGGCGTGCGAAAGGGAACAGAAGATTCGGTACTTGAATTAAAAGAATGGCGCCTAAATTATTTTGTTCTGCATGCTCTACATGGCAAACCCCCATGTAATCTACTTCTAACATAAAAACAGTTTTCTCTTCTTGGGTAGCGTGTGCTTGTATGCGTAAAACAACTTCAAAATGCTGGTTATCTTCTGATAATTTTTTGGCGTTTGCCGTAATATTGATATCAATTTTAGGCTCCGTATTACTTTTTTCTAGTTCACTAGATTTGTTTTCAAAGGATAAATCTTTTAAACCTTGCGCAAGTACGTTTAACATTGGTCCAACTTGTGCAGTTATTTTTTCCTTGTTTTCTGTTGTCATTGATTTTAGATTGAAATTTTGTAAATAATATAAGTTTTATAAGCGTTGTGGGTAAAAAAGTAAATGCATTTTGGTTTTTTTTATGATAGTTAATTATTCTTCATTAGAAAGAAAAACAAAACTTTCACCCCATGAAATGCGGTTGTTAAAGGCCCATATTCTAAAGGTTAATAGTGAAAACCTATTTTTTAACGATATAACCCTAAATAATTTACAAGAAAAAATGTTGCAAAACCTTGTAAAAAGACGCTTGAAAGGTGAGCCCCTAGCAAAAATTCTTAAAAAAAAGGAATTCTATGGTCGCGAATTTAAAACAAATCAATACACCCTTGATCCTCGTCCGGATTCTGAAACCTTAATAGAGGTTGTTAACGAGTTGATGAAAAATATACCTAAGGCTAAGATCCTTGATCTTGGAACAGGCACAGGGTGTTTGCTACTAACGTTATTAGCAGAACACCCTAACACAACCGGGGTAGGGGTTGATGTTACTTTATGCGCCCTTAGGGTTGCAAAGTATAACATGAAAAAGCTAAACCTTGAAAGCCGTTGTCAGCTTTTACATTCCAATTGGTTTGATCAAGTTGAAGGTGCCTATGATTTAATAATCTCTAACCCGCCTTACGTGTCGAAGAATGATAAAATAAATACAGGTGCTCGTTTTGATCCATACCATGCACTCTATGCAGAAAACAACGGATATGAAGCCTATGAGAAAATTTTTCAAGTGGCGGATTCGTATTTAAAGCCTAATGGTAAATTAGTTTTTGAAATCGGATTTGCGATGCAAGAAGGTGTAAATAAACTTGCAGCTGCTAGTAACTTTCAGTTTCTCGGTTTTCAAAAAGACCTGGCTGGCGTACCGCGCGTATTATGGTATAGTGCTAAGGAAAAGAACAATTAATTTTTTATGAGTTATTTTGACATTACCTTTTATACCATTGTAGGACTTTCTGCCCTTATTGGATTATATAGGGGGTTTACGAAAGAAATCCTTAGCCTTTTGGCATGGATCAGTGCTGTTGCCGCATCCTACTTACTTTTTCAACCTGCAAGCAATATTGTTAAGAAATTTGTGCACAACCCTATGATGGCTGATACAGCGACAGTTGTTGTGATTTTTGTCACCTTTTTAGTGTTAATAACTGTCCTGGGTCACCTTTTATCGTTACTTATTAAAAAAAGTTTTTTAAACGGTATTGACCGCGTGTTAGGGCTAGCTTATGGATTTTTGCGTGGTTTCTTTCTAATTTTTGTAATGGAGCTTATCCTTAGCTGTATTTGGTTGCGTCCTGATCATCCAGCAGCAATTCAAGAAAGCCGCTTTTCTGCGTTTGTTTATAAGGGAAGTGATGTCATGTATGGTATGCTGCCTGAAAGTTTGCAGCACTGGATTCAAACGATGCAACAAAAGCGCATGCAACATAAAGGGGCTAACCCAGATATTCATTTTGACGATGACTTACCACCAGTTGTGCAATCGGCAATTGATCGGGCCCTTGATGAACTTCCTTCTGCTGAAGAGCTCTCCAATTTAAAAACAAAGCAAAATATATCAGAAAATTTACCACAAAAACCATTAACCCAGAAACAAGAACAGGAACTTGATCGTTTGATTAATCAGGCGGATATCGATGATGAATAAATCTTTATATCTTTCCTTTTTAATAGCGCTAACTAACCTTGCATTTATTAGCGGTAACGGCAATGATGTGACTGAGGTTATAAGTTCCAAAGAAGCAAAGGTGCTTCGTGAGGGAAAAGAAAAGCCTTTACAAAAATCAAATATACCCAAACAAGGAACAGCCCTTTGGCACTATGTGAAAGGTGCTGAAGAAATCATGGGGCGACGCACACCTCATAGTGCAGCTATTGCCAATGCCCATTTTGAACGGGCTGCTGCCATGGGCTATGTACCAGCTATAAAAGCTTTAGCTGATAGTTACTTTAGCGGCGATGGTATTGAAAAAAACCGTGAAAAAGCGATGGAGTTATATAAAACTGCTGCTGATAAAGGTGATGGTTCTGCGCAATTTAATTTAGGAATCATTTACTATATGGGGTATGTAAATGCTCACAAAGATTTAGAAAAAGCTTTCTATTACCTTTGTTTAGCATCTATGAACAAAGATCTTGATGAAATGGAAGAAGATGCGGCTGAATACCGCGACAAGGTTGATGCTTTACTTACCCCTATGCAAAAGCGCCAAGTGTTTATTATGTTGGCAAAAAAAACAAAATAATCGAATTGCTAAAACGTTTATCACAAATTTATTTCAGCAAGGGTAGCTTATCGTAAAATATTCGCTTATCTATTAATTTATTTTGGGTTAAGCATGTTCGCAAGGTTTGATAATTCAACGGTTTTCTGTTCCTGAACACCAAGTTCACGCAAAGTAACCGTTTGGTTTTCAGCTTCCTTATCACCAACCACAATAACATATGGAACTTTTTGGTGGCTATGTTCACGTATTTTGTAGGAAATTTTTTCATTACGGCTGTCTAACTGCACACGAACACCAGCATCTTTTAAATTTTGGTATACTTGATTGGCATAAGCTGCACTATTTTCAGATATGTTGGCAACAACTGCTTGAACTGGAGCCAACCAAAGGGGGAACTTCCCGGCATAGTGTTCAATTAAAATTCCAATAAAACGTTCAAAGGAGCCCAAAATTGCCCTGTGTAACATTACCGGACGATGTTTTTGATTATCTTCGCCAATATAGCTGGCATCAAGGCGTTCAGGCAAAACAAAATCGACTTGCAATGTACCACATTGCCATTCGCGCCCAATGCTATCTTTTAATACAAACTCAAGCTTTGGTCCATAAAATGCCCCCTCGCCAGGGTTTAGGGTGTATTCTAAGCCAGAGGCCTCCGCCGCTTCTAATAATGCTGATTCTGCCTTATCCCAAACAGCATCTTCCCCTGCGCGGGTTTCTGGCCTATCTGAAAATTTAATGAAATAATCCGTAAAGCCAAGTTCTTTATAAACATCCTGCAATAAGTTACAAAACTTTTTTGTTTCTTCAACAATTTGTTCAATGGTGCAAAAAATATGGGCATCGTCTTGGGTAAAATTACGTACCCGCATAATACCATGCAAGGCCCCGCTAGGTTCATTGCGGTGGCAGCAACCAAATTCAGCCATTCGTAAGGGTAGGTCACGGTAACTTTTTGTGCCCTGTTTGAAAATTTGCACATGGCACGGGCAATTCATAGGTTTAACGGCTAATACCCTGTCCTTATCGTTTTCAATGGTGAACATGTGGTCACGAAACTTATCCCAGTGCCCCGACTTTTCCCATAAGCTTCTGTCTAATAATTGGGGTGTCTTTACCTCAAAATAATTTGCTGCTTCAAGCTTTTTACGCATGAATGATTCTAAAATACGGTATAAGGTCCAGCCTTTTTCGTGCCAAAAAACTGATCCTATGGCTTCTTCTTGCAAATGGAAAAGCCCAAGTTGGCTGCCAAGTTTACGATGGTCACGTTTTTCAGCTTCTTCCAATTGAAATAAATAATCATTAAGTTGTTTTTCAGTTGCCCAAGCTGTGCCATAAACCCTTTGTAACATAGTGTTTCTGTGGTCACCACGCCAGTAGGCTCCGGCAATTTTTAAAAGTTTAAAATGGTGGCCAATACGTTTGGTTGAAGGCACATGGGGGCCACGGCAAAGATCGATAAAGTCACCTTGTCGGTAAAGGCTTAAAACATCGTTAGCTGGAATATCCGTTATAATTTCAGCCTTATAATGTTCTCCCATTTCCTTGAAAAAGGGAATTGCTTTTTCGCGTAACCATTCTTCCCGCTGTATGGGAATATCACGATCAACGAGTGCGTGCATGCGTTCTTCAATTTTGGGTAAATCATCTAGGGAAAGCGGTGTTTCCCGATAAATATCGTAGTAAAAGCCATTTTCAATGGCAGGTCCAATAGTAATTTGCGTTTCTGGATAAAGTTCTTTGATGGCCTGTGCGAATAAATGGGCGGCATCATGGCGAATGGTTTCCATGCCCATTGGTGTGTCTTTTGTCACTAATTCTAATTCACTTTGTTGGGGTAAAGGTAGATTTAAATCAACCAACTTACCATTCACAATTGCTGCTACGGCATTTTTTTGTAAATTCTTTGAAATACTGGCTGCTACATCATCAGCAGAAACTTGATGATCAAATTTTTTTTCTGAACCATCTTTCAGTTTTACGGTAATCATGGAATATTATTTTAAACGCACTTCCTAAGTATTACCAGGTTTTTGGTCGCTTGAGAATAAGTTAAAAAGGGTTAATCATTTTTCTATTTTTTATCCTCTTTTTCTACACTAACCCATGAGTCTTGTTCCTTAACAGCATAGGCAAAAAACTCACAGGAAATATCCTCTTCTGAAATACCATTTTGATTATTGACTTCACGATAATCTATACTTTCTGTGGTTTTGTAGTAACCGTTGATAGCCTTTGTATTCGTTGTTGATGTGTTTTTATTAGAATCAATATCTTTGTTGCCGCTCATACTAAAAAGTGAACAGGTTAAGATGGTAAAGAAAAAACTATAGGAAAGGAAACGGATCATGGGGTGGAACCCGAATAAAGAGTATTAATAATAATATCATTGTTTTCTTAAAAAGTTAATCCCCACGTTTTTGGTTGGTGTTTTGCCTCACCCGATAAGAATAAATCCGTTAATCCCCAAACTAAAGCATCCAAACGATCTGGTGATTTTGAAGATATTCCTGGAATATAATTGCAAAGCTGCTTTTCTAAGGTTTCAAAAGGGTGTAAGTGAAATATTTTTCCTTGTTCATATAAACTTACTATTGGTTCCGCACGAATAGATTTTCCGCGGGTGGCTCTCACACCCTTGTAGGAAATGTGTGGGTCCAATGTTTTAACTAATTGTTGCACCATATCTCCACCTTTATTTGTTTCAGCAACAACTCTATCTGCATGATAATGGTGATAAAGCCTTACAACTTCCTTGGTCCATTCCTGTGGTTTTGCTTTTACTGATGCATCTTCTAAAACAAAACCAATACCATTTTCATCGGTTGCTACCACAACAATGCCTGTTTCATCACTGTTTTCGTTATCTGTTACGGCAGGGTCAACGGCAACAACAATTCTTTGCCAATGGTTGTTCAATGGCTTATTATATTTTATGAGATCCCTATGCCAAAGGGCACCATCGCACTCGCTTAAGTATTGTCCTAAAATTTCCTGAGATTCTAAACGGGTTCCACCATACTGATTTTTTATTAAAGCAAAGAAATTAGGCGCTAAATTTTTGGCATTTTCATAACTTGTTCCCTTAGTAACCACCGTATGCTGGTCTTGTTGTAATTTTTCTAAAACAGGGTTTTTCCGTGGAGTTGTCGTAATAATGCAGCGTGGTTGTTTGCCTAGGCGCAAGGCAAGGTTAAGTTGCTGCCAAAAATCTTCTGTTTTACGGAATTTACCAAGTTCATCTATCCAAACAGCATCAAACTGCGGGCCACGAAGTTTTTCATAGTAATCGGCACCAAATAATTCTATTTTCGCACCATTTTTAAATTCAATGATTCCCTTAGATCGGTAATAGGTGTAGGTGCTATGATCGTTTAATACGTTTAAAAGACCACTTTCGCCTTCAACCATTACTTTTCGGGTTTCATTCATATTTTGGCCGATGATAGCAATATTTTTATAGCTACCATTGGCAAGCCAATTCTTTAGGGTTTCAGCACCCGTTCGGGTTTTACCAAAACCGCGGCCAGCTAAAATTAACCAATTGCGCCAATCACCCATAGGTTCGCGCTGTGATGGTCTTGCAAGGGTTTTCCAAGATTTTTCTCGATCAATTCTTCTATATTCTTTTAAAATCTCTTCAATAATTGCAATACGTTTATCCATATGTTTTTTAAGAAATTATGTTGCTTTGGAAAAGGTATCACGGGTGAGTTAAAATCCCACCTTATGCCACAATGCTTTCTCTAAAGGTTGGCTGTGTATGGTAATAGGATTTTAATTACGAATACTTTGTCCTTTTTAAAAATTCGATAGTTGCAGGCAATTGTGAAATTCTTTTCCCTTTCATAGCAAGTTTTATATCAACGGCAAAATCATTGTTCCAATAAAAAGGGTCCATTTTCACCGTGGATTGTATTAACCAACCAAATTCACCCCTATCACGATAGTTATCAAATTGTTTTAAAAAATCCAAAAAGGTATCGTATTCTGCTGGTTCTATTTTTTCTAATTGTTTTAGAATAGACCAATTGAAGTAACATTTTATAGGCCCTTTATAAATATCCTGCATAAGCCTTTTTGCCGCGCTTGCAAATTCTGGGGTGTAGTATTTGGAATCTATCAAAGCTAATGTAGCCAAAGGGTGCGCAGGATCATAAAAACAAAAACTGTTTTTTTTCGGTAGCATTTTTTCATATGTTTCAAAAAAACTTTCAGTTAGTTTGTGCCTGTTCGCTTCTAAAATATCAACAATTGAACGATTTTCTATATTAAAGCGATTAAGGGCAGATGATACGGTGGCAGAAGTAGGTTGATTTGCCAATAACGGCATTGGCATTTCAAGGTAGTTATTGCTTGCAACAACAGGTAATATGCTAAAAAATGTGAAGATGTAATTTAAAAATTTCATGGGTTACCCTATATGAACTTCGTATTGTTATTTTAATTAGATAAAAACCCTTAAGCGTTGGTTAACGAAATTGGTGTTTTATAATTAAAGTGTGCTACATATTTTAAAACTACAGACTATTTGTTCTCTGGTTTCTTTTTTTGCTTTGATAATATATATCCCGTATCGGCATCGTTATTCTGCATAAATATTACATCGCTATTTAATGGATTCCAGAAAAAACCTGTGTCTGGAGCTATTGCTATTTTTTTCGAACTATCTTGGCACGTTATGCCAGCTACAATCATACACCTTTGGGTTTCATCTTTAAGTGTTGGTATAGTTTGTGAAAGGATTGGGAATTTTCCACAAGATATGCCTTTATCTTGTAAGCTTTTTGTACAATCTTGTTGCGTAAAACCACTTGCCATCAAAGGTAATGTTGTGAGGCAGTTAAAAACTAATGCAGGTGCTAGTAAACGTAGGGATGTGAAAAGTATCGATTTAAAAAAGTTTTTCATATTCTATAAAATTTCAATTTTTTATTGTTTTGTATTATAGAAAAACATCTTTAATTATCGGTTAATCCTAGTAACGTTTGACCCAACTAATTCCAGCCCCTGAATTACGACCCACATCACCTTCTAGGGCTATGTTTTCCGTAAGTGGTGCTGTTACAATGATGTGACTAGAATCATTGCTTGTGCCTTGTTCTACAGCAACAGAAACTTTACCAAAATCTTTACCTATTTTTATACTATTTTTCTTACTCCCAGAATCATCTTTGTTCCCTGTGATTCCCGTATCAAATTCAAAACTATCGAGACCTAGGGTAGATTGCAAACCCTCCATTAAACCGGGTTTCATGGTTTGAGAACGCGCAAGTGATGCGATACGTAAGGCTTGAAACATAGATACGTTGCCAAGCTCTTTACCAAATAAGATCAAAGAAATTATTTCTTCCTTTGTTTTTAAAGGTTCAGAAGTGAACTGTATATCGGGTTTAGAACTTCTTCCTTTAATAACAATAGAGGCTTTGATATGGCCTTTAAATAAACGTTGTGCAGTAATATCAAGGTACGGATCTATTGGATGCGCGTTTGCAAAGGTGATTTTACTAGGTTGCAGATCAAGTTTATTGCCTAAAATAGTAAAAGTTCCCTTATATAATTCGAGTTTTCCCTTTATTTTGGGCGTTAGTACAGAATCTGTAATATGTAATTTTCCGTACCACTGCATTTTTGCCCCCATACCAAGTATCTCTAATTGTTTTTTTGGTATTTTTACATGAATGTTTAAGGGAAACACCGTCTCTTCGCTGGAAGTTGCAAGATCTTTCGTGGTTATTTCGTTTGGTAAATTAATAACATCAATAAAAGCCACTTTCGACTTTGCAGAGGGAATAATAAAAAAAGTTCCGTTGGATAAGCCAACATCGCCAGATGCGCCAATACGCCCATCCTTATGAACATCGTGTAACCTTACCCAACCAGTGCCATCTGTAATAAGGATTTCACTATTAGAGAGCTTAAATTGATCAAACTTTAGTTTAAGGTCAACTATGGGTTTTAATAGGTCTGATAAATCTACGGATCCACTCCCTGTAATGTGGCCTTTCTTCTTATCTTTGGTGGTACTTGCAGCAGCGCTTGGGTCTTGCCCAGATATTTTTGTAATATGTAATGTTTTTTTATCAAAGTGGCAGTCAAGGTGAATATTTTTAATGATCATGCCTTCGCCATTTAGTTCATAATAACCATCACGCAAAGTGCCTTTTCCAGCAAACATTGGGCTGAAATAGTGGCCACTTATGGTTGATTCTAAATTTACTTTCCCAAGTATGCGGTCTTGGATACCAATCCATTGGCTTAAAAACCTTAAATTCATATAAAATTTTACTTTGGTATCAATTTTTTCTGAATCAAGGTTATATGACCCTTTACTATTAACCAAAATATGTTTTGCATCTTTAATATCAACATCCCAGCTTACAGTGTTTCCATGGTTTATTGCCTTTGCATCACAGCTAAAATCATGGATTATTGGTCGTAAGCCCTTTACCCCAAGGTAATGCCAAAAACCATTTCTTACATTGATGTTCGCTTCTGCTTGTTTTTTGCCCTTTAGTTTTTCAATGGCTATATTAATGATTCCACCTAACTTAATATTTTTTTCAGGAAAAATTAATTTCGCAATATTTTCCGCTTTAACTGCATAGGTTTGCACATCAACACAGCTACTTTCATAGTTTTTGCCTATGTAAAGTTCCTTAATATCAAAATATCCCTTATCAACGTAAAGTTTTGTGGGGGTTATGCCCTTATCAAAATTATATAGACTATCTTTTAATTGGAAGTTTACCCTATGAATATTACCTGTAAATTCACTAATACTAATATTTTTTGGAGTTATAAAACTTTTTAACAATAGATTAAAAGGTTCATCAAACAGTTTTCCATCTTTAATTTGAAGTAAAACATCAATTTTTGTACCCTGGCTTTTTCCGTGAAATGTTAAGGGTATGTTATCGCCATTTAAAAGCAATTTTGTTGTTAGGGTTAAATCCGAATGGCCATTTTCTAAGCTTTGCTTGTTTAATACAAGCTTTCCTTTCAGCTTTCCAGCCAAGCCATGAACATAAGTAGAAACATAAGGTTCGATATCTGCTATATCGATATCCATAAATCCATCAATGTTTCTATCTTTTAAATTAAGCGTAAGTTTTGCGAGAACAACTCTTTGATTGTATTCAAGGCAGATAAAACTTATTTTCGGTGAATACGATTGGATATCTTCTATTTCTAGATTGGCGGTTTTAATAGGGTGGTTGTTTTCTTCAGCTGTGGTCCAATTCAAAAAAACCTTTTCGGTGAATTTTCCCTGAGCTACTAAATTTCCCAATGGTACAAAGGCATCCTTATGCCGTTGGTGCAGCTTAAGGCTTGTTTTAAATCCACTAAGATTTGCATCGCCAACTAGGCGCATATTAAGTTTTTTGTTGGCTAAAATATTTAAACGAAAGGCGAGTTTTTTAAAGTTAAGATTTATACTTAAATTGTTAACGATAAAGGTATTGTTCTTATATTGCAGGTGAACTAGTGGTAGATTAACCTTAAAGGGGAAAAATAAAGATTGTTTTAATCTGATTTTTTTTACAACGATCCCTTCAGCCTGGTTAATAATGTTGGTAATTATTTGTTTTTGAAGGGGTGGAAGTTGCAAAAGTATAAGCAATACCAATGCAATCACTGTAACGGTAAAAAGAAAATTTTTAAAAAACCTCAATACTACCTTCATTTAAAAAGCCTGACCAATGCTTATGTAAAACTGGTAAAAGTTATCGTAGGATTTTTTTGAACCTGCTAATTTTCTGCGTTTTAAGGGAAAGGCTATATCTGCACGAATAGGGGCAAAATCCGTGTAGTAACGTACGCCAAAACCTGTTGACCACAGAAGATCTTTATTTTTACCAAAGTTCGTATTATCAAACACATTACCACCTTCAACAAAGATAACACCGCCAATAGTATCAGTAAATTTGTAACGCGCTTCTGTGCCAAATTCTAACAAGGATTGTCCCCCAAGGGGTATACGGTTTTTATCGACAGGGCCAACAAGTTGATAGCCATATCCGCGCATAGAATGGTCTCCACCGGCATAAAACTTTTTGTTTGGTGGAATGTCATCCCCATCACGAATACGAATGGCGCCAACTTTTATAAAGCTTGCAATAGTTCCACGGTCTTCATGAATGAATCTATCAAAAGGCAAGTAAAAGCTAAATTCTCCGTTCACAATAGCCATACCTTTGCTATCATCCAGTTTACCGGTGTAAGCCACTACGTCTCCACTAAGGCGAAAACCCCGTGTTGGGTTTAGTAAACTATTGGTTGTATCAATTTTAGCGCCAAAAGGGATGCCAATAAGCTCTATGCTTATCTTGCGTTCATCATGTTTGCGGACCGTATTACCATTTTCAGAAGTTACACCGTAGTTGATAATAAGGTTTTCACTAACCTCGCGGTGAATGCTTGAACGTAAACCTACTGTTTTAAGGCTGTAAGGTCTTTTTTTGGCATCTTCTAGGGTTACGGTGTTTTCAAGGTTTTGTCTTGGCCTTAGAAAGTCTGGGATATTATGAAACCCATGAATTTTTTTTATTTTTTGAGAAAAAGTAATGGTAGCACCTACTTTTGACCCCATGCCATCAATATTATAATGGGTCCAACCGGCGTGCAATTGAGCACCCCTAGAGGTTGCATATCGAGCCCCAGCTATAATTGAACGAGGAGGAGCCGTTTTTGCATTAACATCCATAATGACAGGCACTTCATCATTATCATGTATGGTTTCTTCATCAATGGGTATTGGGGTGATTGATAAGCTATCAAAGATGCTTGTTTCTACTAAATTACGTTTAGTACGGTCTACCTTTGAAGCATCAAAAATATCCCCTTGGCTCCAAAAAATACGATTTTTAACATAATTATCATCTAAACTTTCAATGGGTTTTACATGGGTTTGTTGAATTTTCACCAATCCATGTAATTTTACCGGAAATGTTATTTTTGCCGTGTGCTCCTTAAAATTAAGCTCTGCCTCTGGTTCGCTAACTTTAGCAAAGGGATAACCATATTGCATAAAAAAACGTAAAAGAATTTGTTGCGCTTCTTGAACTTTTGATGCATCAACATTTTGATCTATTTTAAGGTATAGCATCCTTGGTAGGTTTTTTGGCAAAGGTATTTCTGGTGAAAATTTACCAATGTAGCGCACATTAACACTTTCAATTTTATAGGCTTTTTTCAGGTCTATGGAAAAAACAATCTTCACTTTATTATGGGTTTTAATTTTATACTCAACTTCGGCATCGTAATATCCAAAGGCATAGCAAGATTGCTTAATAATTTTTATTTCTTCCAATATTCTGCTGCGAAGAGCCAAATAACTTGGTGGCGGATATTTTTCTTGTTCCACTAATAACGAAACGTTCTTAATGCTTTTTAAAACTTGGCTATCTATATTTTCTGGCCATTTAACCGTGTATTCGAAACTTTTAAGGTTATAAAGTTCTTCACTATGGGAAGTGCTGGGGTTGTTCACATCAGCATCGCTGTCACTATTAGCGCTTATGCTAAAAATAAAAAAAATTAAAGCAGGAAGTAAAAAATAGATAACAGCAACAAAATTTTTTATGAATGTTTTATGATATCAGAAACTTATATCCATGGAAATTAATCCCTATGTTTAATGAAAATAAAAACCTAGAATGCATTTATTCTACGTAACTTTTTCTATGCAATTTGCTTATGCAACATGGGCGCGTAAACAATCGTGAATGTGCAAAAATCCTGTAACTTTACCATTAGAACTGCTGGTGACAAATAAACTGGTAATGTTTTTTTCTTGCATGATTGCTAATGCTTCGGCCAAAAGCTTGGATTCGATGATTGTGATAGGGTTTTTGCTCATAACTTCGGTTACATTTTTTTGTAAAAAATTTTGATCCATATGACGGCGCAAATCGCCATCGGTAATAGCGCCAAGCAATTCCTTGTTCGGGGTAATTATTCCCACACAGCCAAAGCCAAAAGCTGACATGCTAACTAAAGCTTGGTCCATCGTTGTTGTGTCTTCTATCAAAGGTATTTTTTTTCCCCTATGCATGATATCGCCTACGGTCCGTAACTGCTGTCCAAGCTTTCCACCGGGGTGAAATGTTTTAAAATTTTTGCTGTCAAAATTTTGCAGTTGCATCAGGGTAATTGCTAATGCATCGCCCAAGGCTAGCATCATTATAGTAGATGTTGTCGGTGCTAAGTTCATGGGGCAAGCCTCAACAACCTGGGGATAAGCCAAGCAAACATCGCTATAAAGGGCTAGGGTGCTTTGGGGGTTTGAACAAATTGATATTACAGGAATTTTTAAGCGCTTACAGTAATCAAGAATGTTTTTTAGCTCAGATGTCTCCCCACTATGGGAGAGCAACAAAACAACATCTGTTGATTCTATCATTCCAAGGTCGCCGTGGCTTGCTTCTGCGGGATGCACATAAAAAGACGATTGGCCAACGCTTGCCATTGTTGCCGCAATTTTGTTTGCAATGTGCCCACTTTTTCCCATACCAGAAACAACAATTTTACCTTTTTTTTTGCTTAATATTGCAATAGCACGTTCTAGCTGGTCATGATTCAGGCTTTCACCTAAGGTTTTTAAGGCTTTTTTTTCCGTTGTGATCACTTGTTTAAAATGATCAATAATACTTAGCTTTTGTCCTGTGATTTTTAAGGCAGTTGCAGGCATAGGTTCACTCATAAGCTTTCCATTTTGTGGGCCATAGGATCAGACTTCTCCCCAGCGATAGCATCTAGCTCGCAACGAAAGGGAAGAAAATCAAATATAGCCTGGGCTAAAGTGTCTCTTTTTTCCCTTTTCAAAAGTTCTTGAAGCTTGATTTTTAAGGCATGTAAATAAATCACATCCGTTGCAGCATAATGTTTTTGTTCTTTGGTTAGGTTCAAACACCCCCAGTCGGTTAGCTGTTCTTGTTTTGAAAGTTCTATGCCTAAAAGTTCTTTACATAAATCCTTTAAACCATGTTTATTCGTGTAGGTGCGACAAAGGTGCGATGCTACTTTAGTGCAGAATATGTTTTTTATTTTTATATCAAAACTAAACTGCAATAAGCCCACATCAAAACGGGCATAATGAAAGATTTTTTCTTTAGAATTATCACACAACAGATTTTTTAAATTTGGTGAGTTTTTAAAACTAGATTCGGGAAAGTGCACAAGGTGCACATCCTGAGCATTATCTGTGATTTGAACTAAACAAAGCCTATCACGATGCCAGTTTAGCCCCATGGCTTCTGTATCGATGGCAATGGCATTTGAAAATTTTATGTTATCAGGGATATCAAATTCGTGAAGTTGTATGCGCATTATACCCCTAAGTATTTTGTTAATGTTTCTTGTAGCTCAGGCGTATCCCATTCAACTGGGCCAACAAACTTGCCTACTATTTTTTTATTGTGCACAACCACCGTAGAAGGGACGCCGCTTATGCGAAACTGATTGCCTAAGCTGCCGTAGATATCTCTGCCATGGTGAGGAAAGAAAAAATTGTTTTGCTGAGCCAACTCAAACATGTGTTTTAATTTTTCTAAATTTGTATCTAATTCTTTTGAAATAATAATGAATTCAAATTTATCTTTATTTTTTGCCATAAAATTGAGAAACAAAGGTAATTCTTTGATACACGGCCGGCACCACGTTGCCCAAAAGTGAATAAGAATAGGTTTTTCAAAGCTTGATAAAAGCACAGCAGGAACAGAATCTTCCTTAGCTGATGTATAAAGGATAACTTTGCTGTCTTTATTAAGTGCTTTTAACGGCATTTCAGGAATAAAACCTAAGCTAGCTAAGCTCATAAGAAGGTCTTGTTTGCTTTTTGGAATTTTATTTATTTCCGGATTTACTTTTTTTTCCTCAAAACCAAAAAATTCTAATAATGAAAAAGAATAAATATCCTGCGACAAAAATACGAAACACAATACAAAATGCTGTAGGATTTTTAGCAAAGTTTTATTTTTATAAGTAAATTCATCTTTTTTTATAGCCTTATTCCCATAAAAATGCAATCAAACTTGCTTACTTAAAGCCTTCTGGAGTAAAGTTGTGCCCATGGATATTGCGATTACAGAACAACAGGAATACATATCACCTTTTGAAAAAGGGAGAAAGGTTATACTTGATTTTGTGAAAACGTTGCCGCAAAAACCTGGGGTTTACCGCATGTTAAACCCTAAGGGTGAAGCGCTTTATGTTGGTAAGGCTAAAAATTTAAAAAAACGGGTTGTAAGTTATACCTATTTAAATAAATTACCAAACCGCTTGCAGCGCATGGTAGCAGAAACCATTGCCATGGAAATAGTCACTACCCAGTCAGAGGTAGAGGCACTTTTGCTTGAAAGCAATTTAATTAAAAAACTTCAGCCACGTTATAACATTTTACTAAAAGATGACAAATCCTTTCCCTATGTGTTACTTACGGGTCATGCATACCCCCGTGTTATGAAATATCGTGGACCAAAGCAAAAAGGTGGGCAGTACTTTGGGCCTTTTGCAAATGTCGCCGCTGTTGATGAAGCAATACTTACTATGCAGAAAGTATTTCGTTTACGAAATTGTAGTGATAGTTATTATGAAAATCGCTCTCGGCCGTGTTTGCAATATCACATTAAACGCTGTTCTGCGCCCTGTGTAGGCAAAATTTCTGAAGCCGAATATGCTGAAAGCGTAAAATACGTAAAGCAATTTTTAAAAGGGAAAAGCGCAACGGTACAAAAAAACTTGGCAGATGCAATGTTTGAAGCTTCCATGGCAACCAATTTTGAAAAAGCCGCGCAACTTCGCGATAGTATACGCCTTTTAACATCATTACAGGCGCGGCAACGTATTAACGTAACAGGCATTAATAATGCCGATGTCTTTTCCATCGAAGCCCTTAATTCAAAAGCTTGTGTGCAAGGTTTTTTCTTTCGTCATGGTCGCAACTATGGCGCACAACACTATATGTTTAATCAGGTGCAAGATATACCTTTAGAAGAAATTTTAACAACCTTTTTGCAGCAGTTTTACAATAGCCATGAACCACCTAATTTAATTATAGTTTCCCATAAAATTGCAGATGTTGAACTGTTAGAGGAATCGCTTCATCAGCAATATAAAAACAAAGTTAAGATTGAACTCCCTAAAAATGGTACGAAGTATGATTTAGTGCAGCATGCAAGCTTGAATGCAAAACAACTACTTACACGTTTGCAAAATGAAGATTCAGGTTTAAAAAATCAGTTCATTGCCCTGGAAGACTTTTTAGATTATAAGCCAATAAATACCATAGAAGTTTATGATAATAGCCATCTGCAAGGGAGCCAAGCTTACGGTGTACTTATTTGTGCAGGGCGAGATGGGTTTATAAAAGATCGCTATCGAAAATTTAAAATTCGAGATGCCAAACTTGATTTTGGTGGAGATGATTTTGCCATGATGCGTGAAGTCATGACGCGCAGGCTAGCCCATAAAAATGAATGGCCATTACCAGATGTAATGTTAATTGATGGTGGTAAAGGCCAAGTAAGTAGTGTTTTTCAAACGATGCAAGAAAATGACCTGGCTGATAAAGTGTTAGTTGTAGGTATAGCAAAGGGCGAAAAGCGTAATGCCGGAGAAGAAACATTTCATTTTATTGATAAAACCCAGCGTATCTTACCACCGAATTCAAGTTTACTATATTTTTTGCAAACGATTCGCGATGAAGCACACCGATTTGCCATTGGTACCCATAGGGCAGGGCGAGCAAAGAAACTGGTGACATCGGAACTAGAAAATATACCAGGCGTTGGAAAACACCGTAAAAAACTTTTAATGCACCATTTTGGTTCGGTGCGTAGTATTCGCCAAGCTGGCATAGAAGATATAAAAATGGTGGCAGGTATTAACCACGCCACCGCTGAAAAAATTTACTATTACTTTCACCAGGGGTGAAATTAATAATTATTCATCAATATTCTGTAAGGTTTATTCTAAAGTTTTGAAAGTTCTTGACGAATATAATCAGAATTTTGTTGGTCAGGTATTTGAGAAATACTTTCTATTAAACTTATAAAATTTTTCATATTGTCTTCCCTTACTAAAGTTGTTGCATTTATTTTTAAGAAATTAGTCAAAAGTTTTAAAGATTCCGTATTTATCATGAGTAAAGATTTGAACAAACTTAACTTCTTTGGATTATAACGTAAAATTGTATAAGGCTCATTATCATTTGCTATAAGTTCTTCTAAAAAAATCCATATAAGCCCAAAATCTACGGGCGTGGTGTTATCATCAACAATAATTTCTAATGTATTCATTAAATTTAAACAATACTGATCATAATCAGTTTGGATTGAATTAATTGAAGCAGATGCTAGCAAATTAAAAATATTTCCTAATTTACTGTATCCACTATGAGCATGTTTGGCAAATGGAATGGTGTCTCTTGAAATAAACCTTCTCAGAATGTTATTACGGTAGTTAAGGCTTGTTCCGGCTGGCATAAGTAACCTTGCTGTGTATGCATCTCGTAACGTTAAATTATCATCAATGTGTAACACTGCAGCCAAAGCTTGAATTTTAAGCTTCCCAGCTTTTATTGATGCTTGCTCTTGTGGATTATCAGCTGGTGCATCGCCTATGTCACCAGTTAGCATTTCAGTAACACCATAGGAGAAAGAATTAGGTCCGAAGGGATTATCATCTTTATTTGCAGCTGATAAGCTTAAAGATGTTGAGAATATTAGGGTTGCTAGAATTTTTTTATACATTTTTTTTCCTACTAAAATTATAATATGGTTGTAACATGTTTTTCCAAAAATACGAAATGGGCAAGAATACGATTTCGAAATTTTTTACAGTAACTGAGTTGACCAAGGTTTAGGAATCTTTTAGGTTATATTCTATCAATTTATCTAAAGTAATACTTACCCATGCAAGAACTAGATGAGAAAAAATTCAACGAAGTCGTATTAAATGGCCAAGGCCTTGTGCTGGTCGATTTTTGGGCGGAATGGTGTGGCCCATGCAAAATGCTTTTGCCAGTCCTTGATAAATTGGAAGCCGAAATGACTTCTGGCGTAACGTTTACAAAGGTTAACACGGAACATAGTCCGGAAGTGGCTGCAAATTACGGTGTACGTATGCTGCCTACCTTAGTTTTATTTAAGGACGGTGAAGTTGTTGATACTATGATGGGCGTTCATACCAAAGATAAGCTTAAAGCATGGCTTGAAAGCCATATAAGTTAGGTAAGCGAATGCAAAAAATAACCCCTAGGTCCGAAAATTTTTCCACGTGGTACCAGGATGTTATTAAAGCTGCTGATTTAGCCGAAAATTCTGTGGTTCGGGGCTGTATGGTTATAAAGCCCTGGGGAATGCAAATTTGGCAACGAATGCGTGACCAATTGAACCAAAAAATTGAATCAGCGGGCTATGAAAATGCTGCTTTTCCCTTACTTGTTCCCCTGTCATTTCTAGAAAAAGAAGCAGCCCATGTGGAAGGCTTTGCGAAAGAATGTGCCGTTGTAACCCATCATCGCTTAGAAACTAATTCAACGGGAAAACTAGAACCTGCTGAAAGTGCAAAACTTGAAGAGCCCTATGTTATTCGCCCCACTAGTGAAACACTAATTGGCGACTGCATGAGCCGCTGGGTACAATCTTATAAAGATTTACCTTTAAAAATTAATCAGTGGTGCAATGTTATGCGTTGGGAAATGCGGACAAGGTTATTTTTACGTACATCAGAATTTTTTTGGCATGAGGCTCATGCAGCTTTTGCCGATGATGAGTCGGCAATTGCGGCAACAGAGCACGGTATTGAAACCTATCAGTATTTTTTTGAACAGTTTTTAAGTATTCCTGTTCACGTGGGAAAAAAAACGGCTGCCGAGCGTTTTCCCGGAGCCCAAGACACCTACACCATAGAAGCGATGATGCAAGATGGTAAGGCTTTACAAGGTGGCACATCTCATTTTTTAGGAGAAAGCTTTTCCAAAGCTTATGATATCACTTACTTGAATGCTAACCAGAAGCAGGAATATGCAAAAACCATATCCTGGGGGGTTACCACCAGGATGATTGGTGCTTTAGTTATGGTCCATGGTGATGACGATGGTATTGTTCTGCCCCCTACGGTTGCTCCGGTCCAGGTCATAATTATTCCAATTTTGAAGAAAAATAATCCATCATCCACTGTTATAGATACCTGTCGTGAGATTGAAAAAAAATTAAGCTCATTAACCTTTGCCGATGAAAATATTCGGGTAAAGCTTGATATGCGTGAAAATAGAACGGCTCAAGATAAATATTGGGAAGCCGTTAAAAAAGGTATTCCCATTCGTATAGAAATAGGCGAACGGGATATTGAAAATAATATTGTTAGTATAAGTTTTCGCCATGAAGATGCAAAAACTCGAATTACTTGTGAATTTGCTCACCTGGCCAAGGAAATTCCAGAAAAACTGCAGGAAATTCAACAGTATCTATGGAAGAATGCACTAACCAAACGTGAAGATTTTACGCAAAGTTGTGATTCTGTAGATCAACTAAAAGCAATTTTTCAAGAACCCTCCGCAGGATTAGTATTTGCTTGTATGCACCCTAGTGCAGAAGCTATTAAAGAAAATCAGAATATTTTTTCAGAACTAAAAATTACGCCACGCTGCATTATGAACACATTGCCAAAGGGCAAGTGTATATTTACCCAATGTCAAGATTCACCCGTTGTTTTGTTTGCAAAGGCATATTAAAAACGAAAGCAGTTATCTCATAATAAAAAAACCCGCAAATCAGCTGCGGGTTTTTTTATCTTTTAGGAGAGGGTAGTAATTTTTTATGTTTAGAATTTCCCTGAAATGCCAACCTTAAGGGAAGCAGCTGTTTTTTTGGAACCGTATTTGTAACCCGTAGGCATATTAGCATTTACTTTTCCAGCCATATGGTAACCAACTTCAACCCTAGCGTTAAGCTTATCAAAGCTTCTTTCATAACCAAGGGATGGATAAAAGCCTAATTTAGTGCGCGTTTTTGAAACCCTGTGTTCTTCTGTAGGAGAATCATTGGTGATTTTACGGCCATTAACACTTACAGAGGGTTTAACGTAGAATAAGTTATTATCAAACTGATAACCTAAACGTGGACCAACTAAGAAGGAATAACGTGTTTCATCACGATATTTTGTGCCAAAGTTATTCAAGGCACCACGCGCAAATGATAAATTTTCACGTTTATCAAGGCTGTTTAAGTTGAAACCTAGTTCACCACCGAAGTAAAAGCTGTTATAGACCTTACCACCATGGCCTAGGAACAAACCACCGACTACACCAGAATCCTTAGGGCTTTTTGAACTGGTGTTGTTTAAACTATCACCTGTAATAGCATTTACTTCCACTTTGGTTTGTAAAAACCCAAGTTCTACACCAGCGTATGAACTATGAGTTTCTTCCATTGTTGCGCATGTACAGCTGTTGGCTTCAACAACAGCTACTGCTTTTTCAGTATTTTTTTTATCTTTTGCATGGACCGCAAAGCTGTTTAAGGCTAAGCATAGGGCTACGGATTGTAGTAAGAACGATTTTTTCATGGCAATTCATAATTTTATTTCTATATAAAATTCTGCACTAGTAACTATTACAAGTAATTAATTATTTAAAATAGTATGGGTAAAACAAAAACATGAAGTATTTTCGCAACAGTTTATTAAAAAATTTTAACTTTGAGGTAACATAAATGCTGGTGTGTTGTCACCAAACCCTTTAACCCTCGGGTTTGTAGTATTTTGACTAGGATTCACAGCTTTTGGATGTAATGGTTTTTGACTCGATATTTTTTCCGTTGCTGATTGCATGTGGATCTCTAGTAATTTTAACGATTGCATTTCTTCAATCGCCTGTAGTTTTTTTTGTTCAGCTTTGGTTACTAAAGAAACAGCTATGCCGTGCTGTCCTGCGCGACCAGTTCTGCCTATACGATGAACGTAATCTTCTATAACTATGGGCAAATTATAATTTATAACAAAACTAAGGCTAGGGATATCTATCCCCCTGGCAACCACATCGCTTGCAACAAGAATGCTTATTTGTTTACTTTTTAACTTTTCAATAACATCGTTTCGATTATCTTGGCTGTAACCACCATGGACTGCAGCAATCCGAAAACCTTGTTTAGCAAGATGATTACAAACCAAATCTACATCGGTTTTACGGTTACAAAAAATAACGCCATTTTCTAATTTCTTACTTTCAAGCAACAGGGTGAGCGTTTTTAACCTGCTGTCGTTTTCCGTTTTGCAAAAATACTGATCAATAGATACTTTGGCATTATTTTGATTTTCTAATTGTATTTTCCTAGGCAAACGCATGAAACTTTGACTCAAGCGATGAATTTCATCTTTCATGGTTGCGCTAAATAAAACTGTTTGTCGTGATGGTGAGGTAAAACCTAATATAGATTCTATGTCTGGAACAAAACCCATATCTAACATTTTATCAGCTTCATCAATCACGACGTAGGGTGTTTGAAAAAGCATAAGCTCGCCACGATTCAGGAAATCTAATAAGCGCCCAGGTGTTGCAACAATCATATCAAAGGGTTTTTTCAGTTGGCGTTGTTGGGGTCCCATCAAGTCGCCACCGGTTACAAGAATAACCTTTAGATTTGGGTCAAAAATTTTTGCTTGTTCAACAACCTGTTGTGCTAATTCCCTTGTCGGTTCTAAAACTAAGCAAGTGGGGTTTCTGTACTTTTTTTTTATTTTTTTTTGCAAAAGGTTAAGGTAAGGAAGCATGAAAGCCCCCGTTTTACCTGTTCCCGTTTGGGCAAGGCCAATAAGATCGTATCCATTTGCAATCATCGGAATTGCTTGGTTTTGAATTTCTGTAGGTGTAACAAAATTTAACGATGTCAGTTTTGCACAAAGGTCAATCTCAAGCCCTAGTTGCTGAAATGCTGATGCTTGATCCATAATTTTGTTATTACCTTTATACTTTGCCTAAAACCACACCACACACTTAGATACCATACAATTTTGTTGCAGGTAACATAATTCTTTGTAAAACAGGCAGCGGCTAACCATTGTGATTACAAGAATTTAATATATCGTAATTGGTAATATTGATAAACAAAATTTTTATAGGGCAAGGTAAAGGGTTATTTTGCTTTGAAGCGACAGAAAGGTATAAATATACTGAGATTTAATCTTGATTTAAACTTTTGAATTATCTAACATCGCCGAAAAAATAGGTATTCTAGATGAAAAATATATACAGACTGTTATCTTTTAGTTTTTGTGTTATCCATAGCGCAAGTTTTCA
>CAYGPH010000023.1:0-21214 GCA_964351815.1 uncultured Verrucomicrobiales bacterium
GTGGCCGTACGGTAGGTGCCGGTGTCGTTTCTAAGATTTTAAAGTAAGGGAAAAATTTACTTCTAAGTCTAAAAAATCCCCCCATTATTTATGGGTGGGATTTTTTAATTTTTAAGTATATGTAATTTATTTCAACTTTAAGGGAAAAAATAAAAAAAAACTTGCATAATATAAAAGTTAGGATTATGTAATAATTTGTAAACCCTAAATTCATTATGTTATGAAAAATAAAATTTTTAATGTTTGTCTAAGTATAGCGCTAATAACCCCACTTATGGCTGCATATGAACCCCTAGTTATTCCTGATACGTATTTAACAAAGCCTGATGATCTTCCTGCACTTACAGGTGAGCAAATATCTAAAGCTGAAACTGATATTGCGGCATTTCTAGAGATGGATATTCCACCTTGCAAAACTGGTGTAGGCTTTCGAAGAGAGTATGCAAAAGATGCAAAGTTAAATGAAAACGGTGATTTAGAATTTAATAGGTATAGCACCGATGAAAAACTACCTAATGGCAAACCTTATCACAGCCTTCTTTATTCAGAAAAAAACAAAACTGGTTTCGCAGATCCTTGCGACATTGAAGAGTTAGAAAAATCACTCCTTCGTCCGGAAAGAAAATATAAGCGTTATCATCATTCGTTAACGGCAACTATTGGTGGCGATAAAATCGAATTAGATCCAGATTATGGCTTGCCAATAAATCCAAATACTAAAGAAGGTTACATCGTAAACCGTGGCGAGCTAAGTCAACTAGGTGAAAACGTTACAGAAGGATCCATATACTATACATTTTTAGATGGTAAAATATGTTTAATTTTAAGAAAAGAAGAAACTTTTACTGATGGTGAAATAGTATATCGACTTCCAGGAACCTATGTTAATAGGAAACAGAAAAATCCTTCAGAATATGTTGATGCGGGACAATCCTCATTTTTGTCACATTTGATAATTCGCAAAGATTACCATGCTAAACCTAGTCGTCCCTTTTACACAGCATTTTCTTATGCACGAGATACTATATTTAAAATAAATGAGTATGTGATAGAAAAAAGAGTGTGTACTTTTTTAAGTGCTGAATCTGTACACTGTGGACCAATTCCAGGCCTTAAGGATACCAAACATGCTTGGGAAGCTACAGACTCAAAATCAGTGTATTATAGCCCTGAGAATGTGAGCAAAATTTATGAGGGTACAGATTTTGAAAATCCGTATATGAGTCCGCAAGAGGCTGAAAAAGTAAGGAATCAAAAACCTAACTTTAAAAAAAATTGCGTTGTTCCTTTAGCTGATCTTTATAATTCAGCGGCTTTTGAGGCGAAATATTCTGGAAAATTGTATTCTCCCCATTTTGAATTGATTAAAAAATCCGTTGCTGCCGAAGGCGGTAAACTATTAGAGATGTTGCGAACAAAAGAGAGAGAACAAACTTTAGTTGAAACAGCTTCTAGTGCATTAAGTTCATTAGCAGCGGTTTTTAGCTAAACAATGATCTACTGAAATACTTAACTTAAGGGAATTAGCAAAAACAACGTGACTAGATAATCTTGTAATTTAACAAAGATTTATGCTTCGTGTTAGGTAGTTAAGTTAAAGACCAACCCTACCCATTATCTATGGGTGGGGTTGGTTATGTTTTAGTGAAAAAATTTGAAAAACTGAAGGTTTGTTAAGAAGCTGTTTTAATGGAATTTAAAAAAAGAGATAGATTTGCTATAAACACTCTTGAAAGAGAGGACTTATGGGTTATCCAAGCGATTTGACAGAGATAAAGATTGGGATATGATCAAGCATCATTTTGCCACAGGCAAGTATGGAAACCGCGCCATAAAATTGCAGACAATAAATTATGCTTTAGCTAGGTAAAAAATATATTTGATTCAATAAAACCAATTTTTTACCCAGATTTTCTGTAGTTGTAAGGGCATTTTTTGTTATTACATATTTTTAACAATTGTTAGCGTTAATATTTTATTAATTAAAAAAACTAGTTTAATAACAAATCGTTAATTTTTGTTTTCCTATGATACGTAATTTTATGCTTTTGTGCGCAATTATTTAAAACGGCCTATTTGCAACTTCAAAAAGCTTGTCTTACACATCAGACGATGTCGCTTTTTTGCGTTCAATAAATTCTGTTGGTGGAATGTTTCAGCTAGTAAGTCTTGGTGAAGAACATTGTCTAACATTAAACAAGCATTTCCCAGATATGCTGACGGTTGAACGATATCATGATCAAAGTTTTTTGGATGACCGAACTTTATTTAACCTTGGAATCTTAGGCGATCAATCAATTTCTCAATCCACAACCCTTCGTGATATCAACAATAAAATTGATAAGTCTGATGTTTTTAAGGAAAAAAAACCTAACCAATCAAAAAGAACTCACAACCTCTCAGATGACCTCAACATGATATTGTACAGCCGTGAATTAGGTCCTGATTATGCCCTAGACGGAAGACTCTACGGATATATGGATAGTTTAGAAGCACGCATGCAGCCTGTAAAAGATATAGTAAAATACCAGCGTTTTACAAACATGCGACCTACGGATTTAGAATTCTATGATTTTTACCCTTTATATGCGTTAACATTTAAAAGCCCAGTACTAAAAGACACTGAAATGCAAGCTGGTTTTCGTTTTAATGACTGTCAGTATGAGGCGCATACGGATTTAAGTTTTAATGATGACGAATCAAATGAATTATACAAATATTTCACCCTTGGCCAACGATTTATTTTATCTTTTGATGATGATACCCATCAGGTAAATTTTGTTCCCACATCGGCAATGGACGCTGATCAAAATGGCATTAACACTTTCATGATTGTTCTTTTATCAGAGGAGGAAAAAGCAATACGTTTAAGGTCACAAGGCTTACCAGTCATATCTGAGATTATGTTAAACTTAGAAGAGGCTAATGGGGAAACATTGAACCCTGCATTTAGGGGTTTCACACCTATTGATGACTAAAAAATGTAATGAGAAAAATTTATGTAAGAAAAAAATCTTTTCAAAAATTCATACAATACTTCCCACAAACCACTCAGTTGCAATAGATAAGTTTTGTTCATTCAGAAACGTGCGCTTTGGGTTGTCATGAGCGCCGCAAACAACAAGGATTTGAGTGGCTCCTTTACTTTGAGCTGGAATTTTGACAGCTTCGATTAATGATGCACCAACGGACCACCAAAGATTTTCAGACTTCACGCAAAAGTCATCAATCATCAAGGTTAGGCCGCCGGGATTATAAACTTCTGGTGCTGGCATAAGTTTGCCAATGATAAATCCAAGGATTTCTTGGGTGTCGCTTTCTGCAGTGAACATCACATAATTTTTGTCCTCCAGCAGTTCTTTGAACCATTCACCTTGAGCCTTATCGCCTTCCTCTCCGGCATAACGCCAAAATTGTGGTTGGGCTTTCTCATTAGCTAACCGCTTGGCTTTTGAAAGTGAAACCATGGCGCGAATACCGGAAGGTTGGGCAGTACGGATATTAACTTTACTCATCCTCACCTCTTAAAGCTTTTGCTAGCTCAGCCTCGAGCTCTTCAATCGTTGGTAATACAGTTTTGAGATTTTCCGGTAGTGCATCCTCGAGTCTATATTCAGCAAGACCTATGGGCTTTGTTATGTCACGCAAAGTATACTCAGCCACAACACCAACTTTAGAACGACATAAAATAAGGCCAATAGAGGGATTATCCCCTGGATGCCTTAACAAATCATCGACGGCAGAAAGATAGAAATTCATTTTACCAGCATATTCTGGCTTGAATTTTCCCGATTTTAACTCGATCACTACAAAGCAGCGTAGCTTGATGTGGTAAAATAAAAGATCGATATAAAAATCTTGATCCTCAACTTGTAAATGATACTGACGTCCTAAAAAAGCGAACCCATCCCCGAGTTCAAGGATAAATTTTTCCATATGGTGCACGAGGGCTTTTTCTACTTCTCGTTCATGTGCATTTTTTCCAAGGCTCAAGAAGTCAAATAAATAAGGATTTTTTAACGTTGCCACAGCAAGATCAGATTGTGAGATCGGCAACGTTTCTTTAAAATTTGTAACTGCATTTCCTTGGCGTTTAAATAAGTTCGTTTCAATTTGCATCGATAAAATGTTGCGTGACCAGCCATTAATTCTTGTTTCATTGATGTAAAACATTCTCTCATCTTCATCTGCTGTAGAATACATTATAGTAACAATATGACCCCAAGGTAATTGTGCAACAAGCTGTTGCACAAATTGGGCATCTGGATATTCTGCGGCAAATTTGCGCATATATTTTAAATTACGCGTAGAAAAGCCCTTCATCTCTGGAAATTCAGAGGCAAGATCTTTTGATAATTGATCAATAACTTTAGCTCCCCAGCCTTGCTTACTTTGCACATCAAGTATCTGGGTGCCGATATGATGGTAAAGCAGAATGAGCTCTTTATTAACAGTTAAGGCTGCTTTATACCTCGATGACGCAACGCGCTCTTTGAGGTCGCTCAAAAACTTGCTGTACTCTTGATTAATGATGCTTTTAGTCATAATTTTTTTACCATTAAATCGCTGTTGTGTCCAATGAATGCCCCTTGCGTTGCTTGATATTGCCCAACTTTAGTAAAACCGGCTTTAATATAAACATGCTTTGCTCTAGGATTGTTTTCGTCCGGATCGATAAAAAATGTATCGGCTTTCGGATCTATGTCTTTTTTATAAAAAATCATAAATTCTGACAGCGTAGACGCCGCCAGTCCCCGCCCTAAATATTCTTTATTGCCTATACCAAAATCGAGCGCTATTGTATGTCCCGTTTCAGAGATGTTTGCAAGGTGCGCATTCGAAAGGTTTTCATGATCTTTTTTGAGAATATTAGACAGAACAAAAGCATAGGGCTGATTATCGATAAAACCGATCCAGTACTCGGTTGTTCCTGAAAAATAAGTTTGTGGCTTTCCCTGGATAAAATTTAAAATATCGTCTTTATGTTCTTGGCTGTTGTCCCAAAACTCCATAATATGTGGCTCGGCAAGCCAACCAAAAATAATATCAAGGTGACTCATGTTGGCTTTTTCAAAATGAATATTCATGCCACTTGCTCCAAATATAATTTCATGCCTTCGTGGCTGGCTTCAAAGCCAAGTTTTTCATAAAAATGTTTTGCTTGTGGCCGCTTTTTGTTTGTTGTGAGCTGGATGATAGAAACGTCATATTCCTTGGCATAAGAAATTACTTGGTCAAACATCCAAGATCCTATTTTCTGGCCTCTATATTTGTTTGCTACTCGCACAGCTTCTATTTGCATACGTGTACTGCCGATAAAAGTGAGTGAGGGCATAATAGTGAGGTGGCAAGTCCCAATAATTTCATCACCTTTTTCCACAACCATTAAATATTGGTTTGGATCAGAATCAATTTTATGAAAGGCTTTGATGTAGTTTTCATGCACCATGGCTGATTTTGCTTCTCTCGTCTGACCTAGTTCATCTTCTAAGAGCAGCTCTATAAGATGTGGTAAATCAGCAATTCTTGCTTTTCTGTGGGTGAGATTTTTCATAGCTTTACACCTTTTTGGCAACTGTTAATATTCGCTCAGAAGCCTTTTTTGAAAACGCTTCGCTATTTATGTTGGTTTGAGCCAATACAACAAACCCATTCTCCTTTAATAGACCTTGCAACTCAGCGCTACCGTAAACCTGTAGGGTGTTTTCATAACCTTTTGATATTTTTGTGGGGCTTTCATTTCCATCTTGATAAACATAGGTACTATACGATGCTAAAATACCGTCATCAGAGATGGTGCTAAATTGAATTTCTCTGAATTTCTGACCATCGGAGGCAGCCATCCAGTCTCCGGTTAATTTTGTGATGTTATTACCGGCTTTCAGATAATCAAAGTTAAATATGTCGAAAATATACAAGCCACCCGGATTCAAATTACGATTTATATTTTGGACGGTGAGTTTGAAGTCTTCGCGAGTCAAATGGCCAATTGCATTAAAGATTGTAATCGCAGCATCGAACTGGCCTGCATGAACAGTGCGGCAATCTCCTTGTAAGAATTTAATTTTCAACTGCTTTAATTCCGCTTTTTGTTTAGCAATTTTGAGCATGCTCCGGCTAATGTCGCTGCCTACGACTTCAAAGCCTTTTTCTTTCAGCCAAAAGACTTGAGAACCCGTACCGCAAGTAAGATCAAGCACGGTATCAACCTGATGCTCTTTTAATATTTTCTCTAAAAGCGCGTTTATGGCTCTCGAATTATTTTCATTAAATTCATCATAGCACTCAGCCCTTGTGTTGTAATAAGAGGCTTTTGCTGTTGTATGTTTAAGTGTTTTCATATTCACCTCTCACTTCAGAATTTTCATTTTCTTCTAAATGGCAAAATTCTAAATTATTTATTATCCACGCCTCACCAGTATCTTGCTGTTCTGACACCCTTTTGAATTCTGCTTGCTCGTAAGCTTTAATGGCAGCAACATTATTACTATTGGGTCCTGCAAAAATATAAGAGTACTGATTGCCGTGTAATTTAAGGAACTCTACAATTGCTTTTGAGCCTAAACCTTTTTGTAAAGCCTCTTCTTCGCCAATGAAGATATCAAATGCACCCAGGCTTTCAGGAAGATCTGAGAGTGTCTTGCACTTGAGAAAATCATGCGCATTATAAATCTGGATGTATCCAACTGGGTCTTGATTGTTATGGATAATGAAAGCTTGAATGGGTTGAGGCACGCCATCCACGAGCTTATAGCCCTTGATGTATGAGCTATATTTCTTATGAACCAAATCCATTGTATATGTAACATCCTGATCCCACCATTTTTTGACGTGCGGCGTTTCCAGCCACTTTAGCAGTAGCGGAAAATGTGATTCAGCTAAGGGGATGAAGGTGATTTTCATAATTGATCTTTTCCAGAGGCCTTTAACCAAATATGCTGGTTTATTACAGTATCCCTATTCGAAGCATATTTAATGGAACAAGAAACAGGTGAGTGATTGTGTTTGGATATATTAAAACATGTTAACTTATTACATGTAAGAAAAAAATCTTTTATGATTACATTATTTGTGCTGAAATGTAAGTACTAATATAATTTATGGTTTCGTGTGTCACTTCCAAAACAAGTAAATAGTGATTCTGCTACTGCTGCTACTGGCCCACAAACTATTGGTGAGCAATATCGCAATGCCCGTTTGGTAAGGAAACTAACCCTTGACCAGATAGCTGAATTCACAAATATTAGAAAAGTATTCTTGGAAGCAATTGAAAGTAATCAATTTCATCAATTGCCAGGGGGTGTTTATACCATTGGATTTCTGAAAAGTTATGCCAGAATTATTAACCTCAATCATGAAAGCATTATCGAACAGTTTTATGGTCTAGAAGCTTATACACCTGTGAAACATGTGGCTGTTGGTAAACCAAAAGAATTTAATATGCCAGAAACATCACCAAAACTTTATGTGGCTGTGGGGGTGGTTATCCTTATAAGTATTGGTTTCTATCTTGGTTTTGTCAAAGGCGACAACATGTCTGTCTTTAGCAATATAATGAATTCACTTAAATAACATTTAAAGGTTTTTTTATGATTCTCGATCAGCCAACCCGTGAACAATCAAAAAAACACTTAGACATTATTTTAGCTAATACTATGGCATTAGCAATTCAAACTCATGGAGCTCACTGGAATGTTGAAGGCGCAAGCTTTGCGATGATTCATACGTTTTTAGAAGAGCATTACGATGAGCTTTATGAAGCCGTTGATGAAATCGCAGAACGCATAAGGTTTATTGGCTTTTATGCTCTGCCTGATATTTATGCCTTTGCTGAACAATCAACATTGGTAAAATACCCGGCTAAAAGTAATATTAACGATCTTTTAAGCGATCTTTTAGATTCCCATATGATTTTAGAAAAGCAATTACGTGCAGCTATACAAGTTATAAGCGATGGTTCCGATGAGGGAACAACAGATTTTCTCGTTGGTCGTTTGCAAGCCCATGAAAAAATGATGTGGATGTTAAGTAGCCATTTAAAATAAGTGTATTTACTCCACACAGGTTCTAAGCCTCTTCTTCCTGAGCTTAAAGGCAAACTTATTGACGATGGCTATCAAATTGATTGGCTGCCAATATTAATGGCGGACTATTTTTTAAAGCAACCCCTTCAAATACCCAATAATGCTGGTATTATTGCGACATCTAACCATGCACTCAAAATACTAAATGACCAAAATGCTAAGCATAAAATATACCGTTTTCCCACAGGTCAAGGGCTCTTTAAACAATTAAAAGGAAACACTGTTAGTTGTTTAACCTTTACCGAAATGGTTGAAAAAGCCTTAAAAGCCCATAACATGGTTTATTATATGTGTGGTGAACGCATACGCAAAAACAACGCCAAACTTATGAATGAAAAAGGGATTGTTCCTTATCCATGCTATCGTATGAATCCTATTATGGGCAATATTGATCATTTACAAAAAAATATAGATGATGCCAAGGAAATTTCCATAAGTGTTTCCTCAGAACAGGTTATAGAATTGTTAGCCAAGGAAATCCCGTGTGTATTTGAAAGGACAAAATTAATGGTTAAAAGTGATTACCTTTTGAATTATTTGTTAGAGTTTGCAAAGGTGCCTAAAGAAAAACTAAGTATTTTGCCATGGCCATAAACACTTATACTATTCTTGGCTGCATGACGGGCACATCCTGTGATGCTATCGATTTAAGCTTAATCAAAACTAATGGCGATGATTTTGCAGAAGAAATTGATAACATCGCTTACCCTTTGGGTAATAAAATAAAATCTTTACTGTTAGACCGCTTAAAAAGTGGTTTTAAAACAAACCAGGATTCTCTCTTAGCGCAACTTTTTACATTAGAAGTTAAAGGTGCCATGGAAAAATTCATAAAGCTAACCAGTTGCAAACCTGACTTTATTGCTTTTCATGGGCAAACGGTTTTTCATGATGCGGCAAATCATCGATCCGTTCAACTTGGTTTGCCACAATATTTAGCAGATCACTTGCAAATTCCAGTTATTGCTGATTTTAGACGCGACGATATACTAAATGGCGGTTATGGTGCCCCTTTAGTGCCGATTTATCATCAGTTTTTGGCGAACCATAAACTTGCCTCAGTAGATTATCCGTTAGCTTTCATTAATATTGGTGGCGTAAGCAATATTACCTTTATTCAAAATGTAGAACCTTATTTAATTGCCGGTGATATAGGTCCTGGTAATGCATTGCTTGATGATTGGGTAAGACTTAATAACAGTGGGGATTTTGATAAGGATGGGCAGCTTGCAAAATCCGGGGTAATCGATAAAAAAATGCTTTTAAGTTGGAACACAAATACATTTTTTCAAAAAAATCTGCCTAAAGCCCTTGATAGGAACACATTTCATAATATTTTAGACGATTTAAAACATAAAAACACTGCAGATGGCGCAGCAACCTTATGCGAATTCACCGTAGAAGCTATTGTGAGTTCAGTAGAAAAATTATTGCCGAGTCTGCCAAAAATGCTAATAGTTTGTGGCGGTGGTGCTAAAAATTTAACACTTATGCAACGTTTAAAAACAAAGCTTACACCAAGGGTAAAAGTTTTTACAGCAAGGGAAAAAAAACTTTCAAATGATGCCATAGAAGCACAAATGATGGGGTATTTAGCGGCTCGTTTTTTAAATGTTTTAGCTGTTAGCTTTCCAGAAACCACAGGTGTGCTGAAACCTTGTAAATCGGGGCAGCTTTTTCGGCCTGAAAAACAGGCAAAACCCCTTGCTACCTACAACTATTACGCCTACATTGGGGTCTTGAAAGATTAAATTCTGCTTATTTCAAATTTATGCATACATTTTATATAACAACCCCCATCTATTACGTTAACGATAAACCCCATATTGGCCATGCATACACATCACTTGCCTGCGACACGGTAGCGCGCTTTTACAGGTTACTTGGGTATCAAGTGCGTTTTGTTACCGGCACCGATGAGCATGGCCAAAAAATTGAGAAAGCCGCCCTAAAAGCCCAAAAAAATCCTCAATCTTTTGTCGATGAAGTTGCTGAAACTTTTATTGATCTCGCTAAAAAACTAGACCTTAGTCATGATGATTTTATTCGGACAACACAAAAGCGCCATAAGGTTGCTGCCCAACATCTTTGGCAAAACATGATGGCCAATGGGTTTATTTATAAGGATCAATACAGCGGTTGGTATGCCACGCGTGATGAATGTTTTTATTCGGAAGATGAACTCATAGGTGGCAAGGCGCCCACAGGTGCTGAAGTGGAATGGGTAAGCGAAGAAAGTTATTTTTTTAAATTATCTGCTTTTACGCAACCTCTGCTCGATTTTTATCGTAAAAACCCTGAAGCAATTCAGCCCGCTAGCCGATACAATGAAGTTGTAAAATTTATTGAATCTGGCCTTAAGGACCTATCAATATCAAGGAATAGTGTTGCGTGGGGAATACAAGTTCCAAATGATAATCAACATGTTATGTATGTGTGGGTGGATGCCTTAAGTAACTACTTAACGGCCTTAAACTACCCTGAAAATGATATGGCTGAAAACGCCTTTTGGCAAAATGTAAACCATGTGGTTGGTAAAGATATTTTGCGTTTTCATAGTGTATTTTGGCCATCATTTCTTATGGCTGCAAATATCCCTTTACCAAAAAAAGTTTTTGCCCACGGTTGGTGGACTGTAGATGGTGAAAAAATGTCAAAATCCTTAGGGAATGCTATCAACCCCATTACCTTAATTGAAAAATATAGTGTGGATGCCTTGCGTTACTATATGTTAAAAAGTTTAAATTTTGGTTCCGATGGTGACTTTTCGGAAACACGATTAGTATCTACTATCAACAGTGATTTAGCTAATGCATTTGGGAACCTATGCCAAAGGGTTATAAAATTTGCCTTAAAAAATTATGATGGAAAAATTACTAAACCAATAAAATTATTAGATAGCGATAAGGATTTCTTAAATTCTTTTCAGAAAATTGTAAATAATTTGCCTGATTACCTTATAAATTATAGGTTGCAAAAAATATGTGAAGAATTATGGCAGGTTATATACAACGCTAATGCCTATGTAGACCAAAAAAAGCCCTGGGATTTGTTTAAAACCGATCCGCAGCAGTGCCAAGATGTATTATGGGTGCTTTGTGAACTGCTAAGGCGCCTAGGTATTTTGCTGCAGCCTTTGCTTCCTGAAGCAAGTAAAAAATTATTATCAAGTTTAGGCACAGAAATCAATGCTAGAGACATTACTGCCTTGCAAACAACAAAAAAACAATATGCCTTACAAGAAATTCAGCCACTATTTATGCGCATTTAAATAATGTCTAGTCCCAAACAATTATGGAGTATATTTATGAAGAAACAATTGTTGGTTCGAGAGTCCGAGTTCATTTAGAAGAGAGAATTTTTAAGAGGGTGTCGAACGCACTATTAATAGCGCCGTAGTGAACCCTTTGAAAATATAAATAAGGTCTCAAAGATTAAGTTTATGACAACTTAAACTAAGGACCTTTTATGCAGATCAAAGGATTACACAGAAACTTTTATGAAGCGGCAAATTTGGTCTTGTCCACACAAATCAACTCTAGACTAGACCTCTGGACCAACACCATTCACCTATGTTAATAATCTCTTAATTGAGGCTAATCTTGTCTCATATGTTATGCCCTTGTTTATTACCAAAAAAACTTGCACACTGTGTTAAAATCATAATTATAAACTTTAACGTTAAAGCACATTTTCATCACTAAAAACAAAGCGTTTATCTTAGCGAGTGCCAAGGATCATAAAAGCTGCTATAAATACTTAAATACAGCTGAATAATTTATTTTATCAATTATGACCAATAATACCGCGAAAGATATTGTACCTATTGCTATTGAAGATGAGATGAAAAAATCTTATCTCGATTACGCCATGAGCGTGATCGTTTCCAGAGCTTTGCCAGATGTGCGTGATGGCCTAAAGCCTGTGCATCGCCGTATTCTTTACAGTATGAAAGAACAGGGTATTGAATACAATAAGCCCCATCGAAAATCTGCCAATGTGACTGGTTTGGTTATGGCTTATTACCACCCCCATGGAGATACGGCAATTTACGACGCCATGGTGAGACTTGCCCAGCCTTTTAGCCTGCGCGAAACACTTATTAATGGGCAAGGTAACTTTGGTTCTATGGATGGTGACCCCCCTGCGGCTCCTCGTTATACCGAAGCACGCCTATCGCGCCTTGCCCATGAGTTGATAGAAGATATTGATCGTGATACGGTTGATTTTAAGCCGAATTACGACGATACCAAAGTTGAGCCGGTTGTGTTACCGGCGAAATTTCCCAACCTATTAGTTAATGGCACTAGCGGTATTGCTGTGGGTATGGCCACGAATATACCAACTCACAACTTGGGTGAAGTGGTTGATGCTACCTGTGCCTTAATTGATAATCCAGATATTGATTTACCTGAATTAATGCAATATATACCAGGCCCTGATTTTCCAACAGGTGCAACCATTATGGGTACCCATGGGGTTATAGATGCATTTAATACGGGTCGAGGCTGCGTAACAATTCGTTCAAAAACAACAATTGAACAGATTGGTAATAATCGTGAAGCTATTATTGTGCATGAAGTACCATACCAAGTGAATAAGGCACGGATGATAGAAAAGATTGCCCATTTGGTACGTGATAAAACTATTGAAGGTATTTCAGATCTTCGCGATGAATCTAACCGTGAAGGCGTGCGTATTGTTATTGAATGTAAAAGAGAAGTAAGCGCGGAAGTTATTTTGAATAAACTATACCGCCATAGCCAATTACAAACGAATTTTAACTACAATATGCTAGCTCTTGTGCATGGTCGGCCTGTACAGTTAGGTTTAAAGCCAGTATTACGCTATTTTGTTGATTTCCGAGAAGAAGTTGTTGTTCGCAGGACCAAGTATTTTTTAGCAAAAGCACGAGAAAAAGCGCATGTATTATTAGGTTTTGCTGTGGCTGTTGCAAATTTAGATGCGGTAATTACATTAATTCGCGCATCTAAGGATCGCCAGGATGCAAAAGACCAGCTTTTAAGCCGTTCGTGGGATGGTTCATCTATTTCCAGTTATATTCAACTTGTTGAAGTAAATACAAATGTTATTAACGCAACAGATGCTTATGTTCTTTCCGAAGTGCAAGCTAATGCTATTCTAGATTTACGCTTACACCGTTTAACAGGCCTTGAACGCGATAAAATTCTTAAGGATCTTGATGAAACAGCAGTCGCCATAAAAGAATATTTGGCAATTTTGGCTTCACGTGAACGTATTTTTTCAATTATAAAAGAAGAATTACAAGCGGTAAAAGCCTTGTCAAACAGCCCGCGTTTAACAATGATAGATGAAACAGCTTCCATAAAAGTTGATATGGAAGATTTAATCCAACGCGAAGATATGGTTGTGACCGTTAGTCTTGGCGGATACATAAAACGGGTTCCCCTTTGTACCTATAGGTCGCAAAAACGTGGAGGAAAAGGCCGTTCTGGTATGGCTACACGTGATGAAGATGTTGTTTGTGATATCCATGTTACCAATACCCACAGTCACGTACTTTTCTTTTCAAGCTTAGGTAAAGTTTACCGGATGAAAGCTTATGAATTACCCCTTGCTACACCCCAGTCTCGTGGTCGTGCTATGGTTAATTTGTTGCCCCTAAGTCCCCATGAAAAAATTTCTACAGTGCTAATTGTGCCCGAAGATGAAGGCGCAAAATCTGAAAGCGTAAACGTAGAAGAAAACAGGGAAGAAAAATATTTAATTTTTGCAACGAATACAGGTAATGTGCGCCGTAATCGCGTGGCGGATTTCTCGAATATTCCATCTAATGGTAAACGTGCTATGAAACTTAGCGATGGCGAGTTCCTGATTAGTGTATCCTTTGCCCATAATAGCGATGATGTTATGCTATTTACGAAAAAAGGATTATGTAATCGCTTTAAGGTTGCTGATAATATTCGTGTTTTTGCTGGCCGTGATTCCAATGGTGTTCGTGGTATTCGTTTGAAAAATGATGAAGTAATTGGCATGACTATTGTTCAGTCTGGCAATATTAGCGTTGAAGAACGTAATGCCTATGCAAAAATGGTAAGGGCTCAGCTGCAAATCGATGACAACGATGATAACACGGAAGCGAATGAAGAAAATTCAATCGTATTAACCCCAGAAAGGTTTGCAGAATTACAAGCTCAAGAAGAATATATTCTAACTGTTACCGAAAATGGCTATGCTAAACGTAGTTCTGCTTATCAGTACCGCACAACGAAACGTGGTGGCGTTGGTTTTGATAGTATAATTACGAATGTGCGTAACGGTAGTGTTGTAGGTGCTTTCCCTGTGAAAGAAGAAGATCAAGTTATGCTTGTGACATCTAGTGGGCAATTAATTCGCACGCCAATTAAAGACGTACGCATAACAGGACGCAGAACCCAAGGAGTTATTATGTTCCGTATCGAAAAAGGCGAAAGTGTTGTCTCAGTTAGTAAAATTGAAGAATCAGACGATGAAGATGTAATTGAAAACACTGAAGAAACAAACGCACCAGAGTAATTTAAAAAGTCTAAAGCTGTTACTACTTAGTTGAGTTAATAGCTTTAAACCTTTTGTATGTGTGAAAAAAGTTTAAAGAGAATTATTAATCTTTAAAAGAGAGCTTTTAAATTATCTTTAAAAATGTGTACTTATTCCATGCCACGCGTTAAGGCTGTCCCAAAACCACCAAAGGTTTCACGCAAGCTATCTGTTTTGTGGGCAGTCGATTCAGTTTTATCCTTGATAATATCAATAGAATGATCATGGTCTGCTTTTTTATATTCGTAAAAACGCAGTACGCCTTCCTTATCAAAACCTAAAGTAACTACCAGCTGTTCAGTAATTGTGGGTTTATAGAAAGAAAGTTGCTCAGTTTTTTGCTGAATATAGTACCAGTATTCCGTTATGTTACCAGACTTTATAGGAAAAACACTTGTGGTTGAAGGTGTGCCAAGTAGGTTTTCTATATCGTGCTTCGTGGTTTTGTTAATTATAATTTTTTCAAAATCAATGTTTTCAGGATTAAAGCCCCGTTGGTTATGTATGGGTGAACAGCCAATTAGACCAAGGAACAGAATACTTAATATAATATTTTTCATGGGTTAACCTTCTATTTTAGAGAAATCAGCAAAAGTATGCAGGGTTTCTTGGTACATAGCCAACAAATTTTTGCGGTTGTTTTGGATATTTTGATCATCATCGTTTACGCGCACATTGTCAAAGAACAAATCAATAGGCTCTTTAAGTTTGCCAAGCGCGAACATAGCTTCTATAAATTCATAATTTTTAAGGGATTCTTTAACTTCAGCTGTAACCGTTATAAAATATTGATATAGTGCCTTTTCCTCATCTGCTACCAATAAGTCTGGCTTAACAGTGTCAGCCTTATACCCCTTTAATATGCCACTAACTCTTTTGTAAGCAGCAAGAAGGATTTTCCCTTCATCTTGGCTCAACAAATCATGCAGCACCCTAGCACGTTCTACGGTTAACCAGATATTATTCAAAGGTTCATTAAGTACAGCATAAACGCAGGTGGCAGGCATTTCATTTTTCAAATAAACGGTCAAGCGTTCCGTTATGAACTGTTGTACAAGCTCTATAGTGTTGCCTAATAAAGCGGTGCTTTGATTTTTATATGCTTCAAGGGATTTTTCTACCAAGGGCAAAAGTTCAAAACTACCCTTGGCCAACATTAAACGTAATATGCCAATGGCAGCACGGCGGATACCTAGAGGGTCTTTGGATCCTGATGGCTTTATACCACTTCCTAATAAACCTACAAGGCTATCCAAGCGATCATTAAGGGCTAGTTCCCAGGATAAATCAGCCAATGGCACTTCATCTTCTGGGCCTTGGGGTGAGTAGTGCTTGGCTATAGCATGGCAAATATCTTCAGCGATATTGTATTTTTTAGCATAAATAGCGCCCATAATTCCCTGCAGTTCAGGAAATTCATTAACCATAAGCGTCGTTAAATCGAGTTTAGAAAACTTTGCGGCTTGTTTCCCCTGCTTACTTGTGCTTAAAAATTCTAGGCGCTTTACCTTATCGGCAACGCTGCCTAATTTTTGATGAAACGTTACATTATTTAATAACTTGAAACGACTTTCAAATGGTGTTTTTTGATCTTGTTCATAGAAGAATAAGGCATCCATTAACCTGGCGCGTAAAACCCGTTCAAAACCCGGTGTCATATGGTCAGCATTTACCGGGGAATTAGCAACAAAAACAAAATGAGGTTGAAGTTTTTCAAAGGAATCGACGACGGCAAAGTATTTTTGGTGCACACGCATGCAAGTTGTTATCACTTCCTTTGGAAGTTCCATAAATTTTTTGTCTATGCTACCTAAGCCAACAAACGGATATTCAACAAGGCCTGTGACTTCTTCCAATAGGCTTTCATCAGGAAGGGGATTAAGCTGGTGGTTTTTGCAAAGGTTATCAATGGCAAACATAATTTGAGCCTTGCGATTTTCATCATCTAACAGCACATGGGCTTTTTCCAAGTCTTTTTTATATTGTGAAAATGTTGTAATTGCTACCATTTCAGGGTGCAAAAAACGATGGCCAAAACCGTAGTTATTTGTTTTTATACCAAAAGCACTACTTTCAGTGCTAATGGTTTTACCGTTTAAAACCATCGCGATATTACGTACTGGCCGAATCCATGCAAGATTTGCCTGTGGCCAACGCATTGATTTTGGCCAAGGCATAGCATGGCAAACCTTGTCAAAAATTTCAGGTAGCAACTTTTCAACTTTCGTACCGGGTATTTCCATTTTGGCTACCCAATAGCCGTTTTCTTGTAATAGATCAGATTCGATTAGGCCAACAGATTTTAAAAAACCTGACATTGCAGCTGCAGGAGCCCCAACTTTTGGGCCACGACGTTTTTCTGTGATATTTTTTGATTCTAAACTTATGCCATCTACACAAACGACCATGCGTCGTAAATCAGATACTACCGTAACGGCATCGAAGCAAATGCCATAATCAGCTAAAAACCTTTGCCATAAACTTTGGTAATCAAGTCTTGCTTGGGTAAGCATCCTTGCCGGCACTTCTTCAGAAAAAATTTCAATTACAAGTTGGTTCATGCTGGAACCTCATTTTCCTGGCCATTGTGTGCTTTTGATTCCATCCAAGCTTCGCAGCAACTTTTTGTCATTTGGCGAACTTTACCCATGTAAATAGCGCGTTCTGTTACTGATATAACCCCGCGGGCATCGAGTAAATTAAACGTATGATTAGCTTTTAAGCACTGTTCATAGGCGGGTAGTAATAATTTTTTTTGAAGAAGTTGTTTGCATACCTTTTCTGAATTTTCAAATTGTTGGCTTAAAAAACAAACATCTGCTTCTTCAAAATTATATGCAGAAAACTCTTGTTCCGATTGTAAGCAAATATCACGATAGGTAATGGCTTGGCTACCATCCTTGCCGTTCCAATTAATATCAAAATTACTTTCCACACCTTGCAAAATTGTAGCAATTCTCTCTAATCCATAGGTCAGTTCTACGGGCACCGGGTCGCAAGCAATTCCACCAACCTGTTGAAAATAGGTATATTGTGTAATTTCCATTCCATTACACCAAACTTCCCAACCTAAACCTGCTGCGCCAAGGGATGGGTTTTCCCAGTCGTCTTCAACAAAGCGAATATCATTGCGGTGCAAATCAAAGCCAATTGCTTTTAAGCTGTTAAGATATAAATCTTGTGGGTTTTCTGGGCATGGTTTTAAAAGAACCTGAAATTGGTAAAATTGCTGGCAACGATTAGGGTTTTCACCATAGCGGCCATCGGTTGGCCTACGGGAAAGCTGAACATAAGCTGTGTTCCACGCATCTGGGCCAAGGGAACGAATAATAGTAGCTGGCTGAGATGTTCCAGCGCCAACTTCCATGTCATAGGATTGTAAAATTGCGCACCCATAACTAGCCCAATATTGTTGTAGCCGCATAATAATATCTTGAAATGAAAGTTTTTTCATAAAATTCCTTAAGCCGCTGAAGCTAATAATTCCAGCGTACGTTTTTTGCCAAATTCCACCGCTGGTTGATTAAAAGGGTCTACCTGCCATGCTTTAGCAACATAAAGCACTTTAATAATACCCGCCATAACCAGCTTACCAAGGGTAAACATATCTAATTTTTCTAGCACTACCTTTTCGCAAGGTATGGCATTTTTTTGCATCGCTTCAAATATTGCCTGACATTCAACCTCAAATAATTTTCCTAAGTTTGCTTGGCGTAAATTTTTGTAGGCTTGATGATGAATTTTTAGGTCCATTACATGACTTTTATCAAGAACTGGATGCCAGAGAATGCTAATAAATTTATCACGAGGACCATCAAGGTATAACTGTAATTGAGAATGCTGGTCTGTCGCGCCCACTGCATTAATTGGCGTTGTGCCAATATTTTCCCCATTCGAATTAACCTTGCCAAGGCTCTCACCCCAAAGCTGTGCAAACCACTCGCCGTAGGTTTTTAAACGATCACAATAAATAAAATGTACGGGGTTTAAACTTTGGTTACAAAGTAACTGCGCAGTTTTTAACACGTGGTGGTCACTATCACCCTGAATTTCCGTAAGCAGCGCATTTGCTCCTTCATAAAATGCTTGCATGTCAGCGCCTATAATTGCACTTAGGCTTTGACCAACCTCTGCTAATATGGAAAAACGCCCGCCTACATTTGGGTTATGCGCAATTATTGGAATATTATTTTCTGTAGCATAGGTATGTAGGGCATTGTTATCTGTTTGAGTTAAAACCATTAAATGCTCACAAATATCATGGCCAGCAATAGCATAAACCTCTGCTATGGCCGATAATTGGGTCAGGGTTTCTGCAGTATTACCAGATTTTGATACAACAAGCACCCCGGTTGTTTCAAGATTACATGATCTCATTTTTTTATAGAATGTATCGGGATCTATATTGTCAAAAAAAACAACTTTAGTTTTAGGATTGTCTAAAAAATTGTAGATCAACTGTGGCCCTAAACTAGAGCCACCAGTGCCAAAATGTAAAATTGTTTCAAAGTTCCGAAAATGCTTGTTAACAGAACTTTCTATGCTGCTAAGGTCTTTAGGTGATTGAACAAGTTTTATATGGGGCAGATCAGCCAGATAATTAAGAAAATCAACATGGCTTACATGATTATTTGCTATGGAAAAATGTTGCTCCACCTGCATAAATTAACCTTTGCTAGCTTTTAGTTTTTTCTGATTCCGAAAATCATAAGGTTTTTTAGGCAATTTTCCATGGGGGTATACATAAAACACTTGTACAGGAAAATTTGAAAACATTTCACGGAACATGGTATTAACATCTTCAATAGTTATGCTTTTAACTGTTTCTTCAATTTTTGTAATGCCATCTAATGGTATACCAAAAATATAGTTGTCTATTAATCCGGAAAGGCTATCTGGACTGTCCACAATATAGAATAAACTATTCGTTATTTCCTGCTTTGTATCATTAAAGTCTTTTTTATTAACACCATTTTTGTATACTTTTTTTAGTTCAGAAAACAAGGCTTTTTCCGCGCGCTTAATGTTTTGACTTTTATCAACCTCAATAGAAATAGCTACTACACCAGGATCTTTTAATTCCTGTTTATCAACTGACCCACTAGTAAGCAAACGCTGTTGGCGAATTAATTTATTTGGAATATAACGAGTTTGATTTCCAAAAAGTGCACTGACTAAAATATGTTGCGTATACGCTTTTTTTACATCATTAATATAGCTTTTGGTGAAAAAGCTGTAATAAGCAGCAATATTTGCAATTCGCATATTTTCTGTTTCTGCAACAACAACGGTATCTTCCCTCTCTGGCTCTGCTGGACGAACACGTTGTGGTAAGGTTCTTGAAGAAATACTTTCAAAATGGCTTTTTACGGCCGGTAATATATCTTTTAAGCTAAAAGGACCGGAAATAATAAGTTCTGCATTGTTTGGTGCATACCATTTTTTGTAATGATCGTAGGCAGCTTCCATGGTGTAAGCATTAATATGGTGTGGTTGGCCTATTGGCATTATACCATAGGGATGGGTGATGAAATCTATGCGCGTGCTTAAATCAAAAGATTTCCCAATGGGATGAGAATCAATACGCATTAGGCGTTCTTCCATCACTACCTTATGCTCTTCATCAAATGCCTTTTGTTGCATTTTTAAATTCACCATGCGATCGGCTTCAATTTCCAACACTAAATTTAAATGTTTTGCTGGCATACTAAAGGTGTAAACGGTGATATCTTGGGTTGTAAAAGCGTTTGTTACTGAACCAAGAGCACCAGTGATTTTTGCAATTTCACCATCACCGTACTTATTTGTACCACGGAACATCATGTGTTCAAGCATATGCGAAATTCCAACGATTGATCGTGGATCATCGGCACAGCCAACCTCATATTTCATATAGGTATTAACGGTTGGACTGTTAGGCAAACAAAAAACCGTTACTTTCATACCATTGGCAAGGGTAGTACTTTCAACTTTTGGTACCTTGGCAACTAAACTAAAACTAAGGCATAAACCAATAATAAATTTTTTCATTTTATACTCCTCCGCCTATTACAAACTGATGAAAAGTATTTGGATCAAAATATTTTTTCATCGCATCTTGGCAACCTTGTAAGCTAACATTGCGAATTCTTTGTTTTTCTTGTTCTAAGTAATTCAAGGGTTTTTCTTCCATATTTAAACCTGCAAAAAATGCAGCTTTAGAAATTGTATCTGTAAATTGCTGATCAATTTTATTAAGGATTAAACCTTTTGCCTTATCTACAATTTCTTGATCAATACCTTGTTGCTGAATAATTTTTTCTAAAGTTGCATTTATAGTGTTTAAAGCAGTATCAATAGTAGCAATCTTTGTTGAGGTTTCAATTTCTAACTGAGAACTAATAATATCATTATTAACCGAAACGTTAAGGCCATAGGTTAAGCCTTTTTCTGATCGAACAGCTTCCCATAGCTTTCCAAAGGCAAAACTACCCAAAACCTGTGATAAAATTTTAACAGGCCAATAATCTGGGTGTTCCTGGTCAACACCTGAACGGATGAGTTTGATTTTTGCCTGGGGCACAGGATAAGGT
>CAYGPH010000024.1:0-20391 GCA_964351815.1 uncultured Verrucomicrobiales bacterium
GGATAATATAGTTTTAAATCCAAATGAAACATATTTAGAAGCTGCCAAAAGAACATTGCAAGAAAGAGAAGACGCTATCAATAAATTAGCCGACTCTGAAAGAGCTAAAGGAACGTTAAGTAATAAACTTATTGATGCGCAAAAAGAATTAGTAAAGTCAACAGCTGCACACAATAAATTAGTAGAACAAGTAAAAACAAAACATAAGGATCTTGGACAAGCTCAAGCAGAACGCGATGCATTAAATGCTGAAAAAGTGGCACTTACAACTGAACGTGATGAATCAAATGCTAAACGCACTGAATTAGAAAATCAATTAGCAGCGGCTACAGCTGAAATCCAAAATTATCTTGCACATCAACAAGCACTAGAAAAGCAAGTTCAGGAATTATCACAAATAGGAAATGAATTAGAAGACAGCAAGGCTCAAACAGCAGAAGCAATTGTAAATTTATACAATAGTAAAGCAAGCAACAATCTTCCAACAGCCGAAGATTTAGCAAACCAGTTTAGTATAGCTAAAGAATTTTTTGCACTTCCTTTGGCAAGTTTAAAAGCAAAATTAAAAGCTGAAGGTAAGTAGTAACACTTATATTATAAAATTTAAGTATTAAAAAATCCCAGGTTAAATATTAGGCCTGGGATTTTTTAATACTTATTTAATTTTTTTTTATTAACATAAAGAAATATTATAATTATTTAATTACAAGGATTTTAGAATATGTATAAAACATTATTAATTGCAACAACTTTTCTTACTTACAGTGCTCAGGCAGCAACTACAACTCATGGTTATAACACAGGCTTTGGGCCACAGACACTTAACTTTGCGCCTAGCATGGTTAACGCAGATGGATCGGTTAACATAGATAATTTTAAAGCTTTAAATCCAAAAATGAAAAAAGGGCATGAACCATACGCTTTTAAAAAAGCTTCTGAGCTTGCAGCCCAATACTCACAACAACAACAAACAGCAGCTGCTGCAGCAGCTGAAGCACAGCGCCAACGTGAAATTGCCGAACTTCAAAGGCAAATACAAGAAAAACAGGCTGCATTACCTAAATCAAGGGCTGTTTTTAGTAGAGGTAAAAAAAGTGCTAAAATTGATGAAATTGCTGATCTACAGGCTGAACTTGCTAATCTTCAAGTCCGCGTAGATCCTTCAGTTGTGCAAGAAGGTCAAACATTTCCGGCAGCAGCACCATCTGAAGCTAGCGAAAGACTATTTACCGACAGCAATACAGCTTCGAGCACACAAAGCCAGAGATCTACTACTCCTGTTGATTCTGGTGTAGCCTCACCCGTAAAACAACCTGAAGGATGTGTTCCTGTAGCAGTTGTAAATCAGCTTCTAGATACTAAAGGTAATGACGAAAGAATTGCTGATTTAGAACAACAGAATGAGGCCCTTTTAGCTCAGCTTGAAGCTGTAAAACAGGAAAAAAGTGCTTTAGCTTCAGCTAATACATCACCCGTAGCAAGCCCTACTAAGAAATCAAGCCGTTTTAGCGGGCTTTTTAAACGAGGATCAAAAAATAAATCACAGCCAGCTGATTCTACCCGAGCATCATCACCATCTTTAGGTTCCCTTTCTGATGCTAGCAACCCAGGACTCTAATCAGTAGCTTAAAACAACAACACTCTAAATCATGGCCATGCCGCCATTAATATGCAATGTTTGCCCAGTAATATACTGGGCTTCATGCGTACTAAGGAACACACACCCTGCGGCTATATCAGTCACAGTACCCATGCGTTGCATAGGAATATTATTGTTTATTGCTTCTTGTTGTTTTTCGTTCAACTGTTCTGTCATTGGTGTTTGAATAAAACCTGGTGCGATACAGTTTACGGTTATACCACGGGTTGCCACCTCTTTGGCCAGGGCTTTGCTCATGCCTATAAGCCCGGCTTTTGTAGCACAGTAATTTGCTTGCCCTGCATTACCGGTAACACCCACAACGGAACTCATGTTAATTACCCTACCCCATTTACGGCGCATCATCGCCTTAATTGCTTGCTGACAAAGCATAAAACTTGCGGTTAAATTTATATCAACAACCTTTTGCCACTGTTCTAAGCCCATACGCATGGCTAAACCATCTTGGGTAATCCCTGCATTATTAATTAAAATATCAACCTGAGCACCCAATGCTGTTTCCGCATCTGAAAACAAGCTACTTACTTTTGTCTTATCATCTAACGCACAAGCGACATAGGAAACCATAGCTTTTGGGTACTTCATGGAAAGTTTTTCTTGTAAGGTTTGTAATTTTTCTTTACTTGTGCCACTTAGCACAACACCACTTCCCTGTTGAATAAGTGCATCGGCAATGGCAGCACCAATTCCTCCACTCGCACCTGTGACAAGGGCATTTTTTCCTGTTAAATCAAACATTTTTGAATCCTTTCCTTTGGTGTTTCCGGGGCCAATCCCCTTGCAACAGCTGATTGGCAAATTTGGGCTGTTTCCTTACGGCTATGGTTATGCACAATGACATCGTGAACCGTGATTTCAAGATAGGTTCGTGGCGATCGCAACAATCGAAACATATGGGGCACTAAGCTTTCATGGCCAACCCATGCCACGGGTGTAGCTTCTCCAGGATGATAATTTTTCCCGCCATGTTTGTAATAACGTAAGGAAAGCGGTATTATTTTTGTCTCCTTAGGTAGCTCAAACAAGCTACTTTTAAAGGGTGCCAAGGAGCTACCATCTGTTGTTGTGCCTTCGGGGAAAAGAATGATATTTTTTTTTGTTAAAAAATTGTGAATTCTTGCATTTTGAATAAGTGTTTGCGAACCACGGCGATGAATGAAAAAAGTTCCTGAAATTGCTGCTAGCCAGCCTATAAATGGCCAATGACGAATTTCAGCTTTGGCAATAAAATCGCCATTTAAAATGGAACCCAAAGCCAAAATATCATAGTAGCCTATATGGTTGGCTACAAAAACATGGCCATGCCTCGCTGTAACCCCCTGCCTATTCACAATATTGATTTTAAGACCTGTAATAAAACAAGAAAATTTATAGAGTAATTTTCGTAAAAAATCTGGCATGGGTTTTGAAAAACATCTAAAGATAATTCCTACAGTAATGGCGATAAGGGTAAATGTTGTAAAAAAGAATACCCGTAAAACAGCTAAAACCCAAAGGGCAATAAAAAATAAAAATCTCATTATATTGATTGATTTATATTAATAAAAAATTTTTCAGCAAACTGCCGATTCATTGTCGATGTTTCTAACACAACGGCCATATCCGTTGAATTAAATTCAACGTCTTCATAAAACCCTTGGCCAACATAGGCTCCCGCTGATAAGTATGTGCGTAACAAAGGTGGTAGGCTTACGAAATATCTTTTTTGTTCAATAGGCGTGAAATCTCGGCTTAAATCACAACACTTGCACGATTTACCGTGTATGCGTAAATGAGTGGGGGCTAAGTGATATTTTGTTAGGTATGCAAGGGTGTTAGTGTGGGCTTTATGATCAGCGCCAGAAAAGCTGGCACAGCCAAAAAGTATATCGATACGATTAATATTAATATACTGCCCCAAGGCACGCCACAATAAGTTTATCGCCCGTTTATCACGATAATCTGGGTGAATGCAACCACGTCCAACCTCTACAATATTTTGTGCACTATCCTGAAGAACCTTGGATAAGTCAAACTCACTCGCTGAATAAAAATTTTGGCCCTTAGGCAAGGCATGGCGCTGTAAAAGCCTGTAAGTACCAATAACTTTATTAGATACCATATCATCAACGATAAGGTGATCACACCAACTGTCGAAAATATCTTTATCTATAGCTTGCAAAGAGTTGTCATTATGATTTTGGCTGTATTCCTTTGAAAAAACTAAAAACCGCAACCTTTGTGCTGCTTCAATTTCTGCCAGATTTGTCGCCAAAGAAACGCGTAAATTCCCTGATACAATGGGGCAAAAGTTTGGGTCTATAAAACTTTCTAATGGCTTTACCGCTTGTGTAGTTAGCATTACAAATCTCTTAAATTATAATTCATGGAACACTTACTTTGTTTTTTAAAAATACAAAAAACAAAACTAGCACACAATTCTATTTTGCGGTAGCCACCTATCAAGCTACTTTTTTTGTAATAATAATCTTCATTTTTCAACATTTTCCCAGGTAAATTTTTTATTTTTTTACGATTAAGCTTTTTTTAAGCAATAAAAATTATAATTGGAGCATATTTTGTAAAGCAGAAAGTAATTGAAAAATGAAAAAAACAGATTTTTTTAATTTTGTGCGTAAATCAAGTGATACGGATGAAATTTATAACAGAAACACCCAATATTACCTTAATTATTTCACCCAACGTGATACGGGTGGCAGTATATTAAGTTGGAACTGGTCAGCATTTTTAATACCACCTATTTGGATGTTTTACCGTAAAATGTACCTTTTTGGTGCTATCACTTGCTTTTTAATTGTATTTATGCTTTGGGCTTTAGCCAGTTATGGTTTTGGTTTACATCTTTTAGCTGGGTTTATACCGCATTTAGCATTTGGTGTATTCGGTAATGCTATTTATTATAGTTTTGCTGAACGCTCCATAAGCAAAGGCAAAAAAACTTCTGGAACAATACTTAAATTTTTTGCACTTTTGCTTTCTTATGTTTCGATTCATGTCATTGCTTTAGTATTTTCAATAGGAAAATTTTCGGGACATGGCTCTATAGATTTTAAAGCAAAACTATATGAGCGTGCTCACAATGCCCTTGAAAGTCATAAAGATACCATTAATAGTGTCCAAAACAATATTAAAACAAAGCAAGAAGAATTAAAAAAACAACAGACAAACAGCTAGATTTTTTTCGGCGCTAATACCTTATTATTTAAATTTTGTGTTAGCGCCTTTTTTTATTAATAACTCAAGACCACTGCATAAAAATTTTAAATTTTTAAAAAACATTTCTTTCGTTTTAAAAAACATTTCTTTCGTACTTAAATTTATAGGGTGACTCATATGAATAAAACAGACTTTTTTCATTTCATTCGTAAATCTGATGACACGCAAGAAGTTCATTGTGAAGACACCCAACATTACCTTAATTATTTCGCTAAACGTGATGCGGGTGGCCGTATATTTAGTTGGAACTGGCCTGCGTTTTTTGTGGGGCCCATATGGATGATTTATCGCAAAATGTATTTTTATGCATTTTTTTATTCAGCTTTATTAATTTTTTTTATTCCTATGACATTTGTTGTGCTAAAAAGTTTAAAAATATTTATTCCATCAGAAAACCTAGAATTTGTAATATCAATTTTATTACATATCCTATTCACAATTTTTGCTAATGCAATCTATTACAATTTCGCTGAAAGAAGCATAACCAAAGGCAAAAAAACCTCTGGCACCGTTTCGGAAATTCGCGCAGTACTTTATTACATAATGATGTATGTTTTTTTCGTCGCAGCTGGAATCCTTCTAATTAAAATATTTTAAAATTCATAACAAACATGGTATTATTGGCGCATAAAAAAAATAAATATTGCTTTTTTTAAGTGAAACTGCAATAAAGTTAACGCTAATTATTTTCAAAATGTATTCCTGTAATGAATAAAACAAACTTTTTTCATTTCATTCGTAAATCAGATGACACAGAAAAAATTTACTCTAAGAACACCCAGTTTTACCTTAACTATTTTACAATTCTTGATAAGGGTGGCAGCATATTTAGCTGGAATTGGTCTGCATTTTTTCTCACCTGGGCTTGGATGCTCTACCGTAAAATGTTTATCTTAGCAGCCATTACTTTATTTTGCACGGTTTCTATAGCTTCATTTTCCTTACTCGGTATTCTTTTAATACACATATTTTTTGGAATAATTGGTAATGCTATATACTATAAATTTACCGAACATAACCTAGCCAAAGGAATAAAAACTTCTGGAACAATGTATAAGTTGCCCACAATCATAATTTCTATTGTTTTTTATTCTCTTGCACTATTGTTATATTATTTCCTTTAAATTTGGTAAATATAGGAAATATATTGTATTAAATTAAATACTTCACAAATGAGTATTTTTTGCGTCAAACTGCAGCACCAGAATTATTTAAACCAAAATGCAAAGAATTTCATACTCATGTTTTCTCAAATTCTGATTACAAGAAAAAAAATTCAATTGTTATTTTTTTCTAATATGGTTATATTACCTTAAAGAAAATTTCTTGTAGAAAAACATGGCTAAAAAAAACGCTGTTATTAACATTAAGCTTTTAAGCACGGCTGACACTGGATATTTTTATGTTGCTAAAAAAAATCCACGTAAAATGCCCGAAAAGTTAGAAATGCGAAAGTACGACCCCGTTGTGCGTAAGCATGTTGCTTTTAAGGAAGCAAAAATCAAATAGCAAAAAATTATCTGCTATTTAAACATATACCCCTTTTCAAAAGGGGTTTTTTTATGCCTGAAGCAACCACATTATCTATAAAAGAATAAATTTATTCATATTTTAAAATAATTTTATTTATTTTTTGTCATAAATATTTAATACTAGTTATGACAATAATTTAAATGAGTATAAATTTTATGAAACAAAAAACACTTTCCACACTCTTGATCTGCTTACTTTTATTGTTTGCAGGTTGTGAGGGTCCAAAAAATCAAACCAAAACTTCAAATAAAGTAAATAATGAGCTAGAAGGTATCACTTGGGCAAGCCATAAGCAAAAAGAAACACTGTTACGTTCAAAAGTTGAAATTGTTGCCCAAGCTGCAAAGTTTACATCTATACGTGAATTTGGTTATGCCTTAAGCGATATCAGAGAAACCTTATCGATTCAGTCAAATGTAGACTCAATTCGATCATATGCGCTTAACAACGATATTCAAATTATTTGCGGACAAGTTAAAGGTAAAGATCTTTTAATTTCTGGGTCATCCGATAGTATGTCAACGGATGAAATGCTAAGCAAAGTTTTTGGTGATTACTATCGTGCAGCAATGATTGGCTTTTTATCAGGAAAAGACGTGAGTAAAGCACGCGTTGATAATGTAGATTATATCGTTCTAGTATTTAGTCTATTTAACCATAACGATAAGTGCATTCTTGTAAAACCATTAAGCTAAGCAGAGCTTTTTCTTACCAAGGCTTTAATGGCACCATACATGGTGCGCACTTCCTGTTCACTGGGCTGCATTCTTTGAAATGCAGCCCTTATATTTTGTATCATTTTTACTTTTTTTTCTGGCACTTGCCAAAAGTTAGCCTCCTCAAGCTTTTCCTCAAAAAAACACAAAAAGCTATTTAGTTCTCCTTGCGATGCAATTGTTTGTATTTTCGTTTCAAGATTTTTATTGGCAGGCGAAGTGTTAAACCAAGCACTTAAAATAACAACTGCGGCCTGTGCTAAATTTAGGGAAGAAAAAATTGCATTCGTTGGGATTGTAATAATTGCATTCACATAAACAAGATCCGCGTTGGTAAGGCCTGTACGCTCAGGGCCAAAAACGATAGCAAAGTTTTTTGTGGGTAAGTTTACGAATGCATTATCAGGGGTTTGGTAAATCATATTATGATCACGGGGTTTATCTGCACTTCCTAGCACATAGGATACATCTGATGTTGCCTGGGGTAAGGTATTATAGGTTTGGGCATCAAACAAAACCTGGCAATTACCGGCGCTCATGGCGATTGCCTCATCGGCAGTTGGATTACATTTAGGTGCGATTATTCTTAATTTTGTTAAACCAAAATTACCCATGGCACGGGCAACAGCACCTATATTTTCTGCCATTTGGGGCCGTACCAAAATTACGATAGGCTGATGAATACCTTTAGGCATGACGCCAGGTTGTACCATTAGGTCCGTCTTCTAAGAGAATGTTTTTTTTCGCTAGTTGATCACGAATTCGATCAGCTGTGGTAAAGTTTTTTTCATTCTTAGCCACTTGCCGTTGATGAATTAAATTTTCAATATCTTTAACATCAAGCGCATCGATCCCACCTTGAAACCATTGTTTTGGCGATGTGTTTAACAAACCTATAAAATTCGCCGAAGCTTTTAAATTATTAGCCAGTTGTTTTTGGTTATCGCCGGTGCAACCAAAGCAGGCATCAGCCAATTTTTGTAAGCATTGTATGGCCATTGGTGTGTTAAGATCATCATCTAAGGCCTGTAGAAAATCTTCATTACAACTTCCCTTTTCAGTGCTATCAGCAAATGAAATGGCTTTATACATACGATCAAGAATATTTTTAGCTTGAATCAAGGTATCCGTTTGCCAATCGAGCGGTTGGCGGTAATGGGTTAATAATAGGGCAAGGCGAATAACCTCTCCTGAAGAATCCTTTAACAGTTCGTTAACAGTAAAAAAATTCCCCAATGATTTTGACATTTTCTTGCCATCAACCAGTAAATGACCATTATGGAGCCAAAAATTAGCCATGGTTTGCTGATTAAGTGCACAACATGATTGGGCTTGTTCATTTTCATGGTGAGGAAAAACCAAATCTATACCACCACAGTGTATATCAAACGGAGTACCCAAGAACTTATGCGCCATGGCGGAGCATTCAATATGCCAGCCAGGACGACCAAAACCCCATGGGCTGTCCCAACCTGGCTCTGAATCTTTTGATGGCTTCCAGAGCACAAAATCACCGGGCTGACGCTTATCGTCAATCGCATCAACACGAACAGCATCTTGAAGATCGTCTGTATTTTTACGCGACAATGATCCATAATTTTTGTAGGTTTCTACGGAAAAAAAAACTTGGTTGTTTACAACATAGGCATAATTTTTTTCGATTAAAGCTTGAATCATCGCAATCATTTCAGCAATAGTTTCCGTAGCAAATGGTTCAACACTTGGTTTTAGTGCTGATAAGGCTTGCATATCCTTTGTATAATATTGATATGTGCGAGCAGTTAGGTCTTGTATAGATTCATTATTAAGCTTTGCAGCATTTATAATTTTGTCATCAATATCAGTGATATTTCTTACGTAGGTTACTTTTGGATATTTTAAGGTTAATAAACGGAACAAAACATCAAACACAACGACTGGACGGGCATTACCAATATGGGCGTAATCATGTACCGTTGGACCACATGCATACATGCGCACATGATCGGGGTCAATGGGGTGAAAATCTTGTTTTTCTTTGGTTGCGGTATTAAAAAGCTTCATTAGCTCACCATTATTTTTGCAATTTCATTACGAATTTCAAACATTCCAATTTTTTTTGTCACAGAAGTTAATATGGGGTCTGGCTTTGCTGCACCAAGGTTTTTTAAATGATTCTGCCAATCTTCTATAATATGGGGTAATTGTGGTTTTTTCACCTTATCGGTTTTCGTAACCACCACCTGGAAGATAAGACCAAAGGTATTCAGATAATTCATCATATCGAGGTCAATTTTTTTTAACCCATGGCGACTATCTACGAGCAAAAAAATAAGCCTTAATTTATCGCGATTTTGCAAATAGTGATCTATAAGGTTTTGCCATTGCAATTTAATATCTAAGGGAACCTTAGCAAAGCCATATCCTGGTAAATCAGTAATAATTAACCGATCAGATAAATTAAAGAAATTCAGTTGTTGGGTGCGACCAGGGGTGTTAGATGTTCTTGCTATTTTTTGCTGAAAAACACCATTAATCAGACTTGATTTTCCAACATTGGATCTGCCCCAAAAAGCCACCTCAGGAAAAGGATATTCAACGATGCGATCAGCTGATGCAGCACCAGCAGCAAAAGTTATATCAAAAGATAATAGGCTTTTAGCTGTAGCTGTTATTTTTGTGGGACTTGACGTGTGATGAACCATTGTTGTGCCATAGATAAAATGTTGTTACATATCCAGTAGACAACTAAGCCTGCTGCAAAATTTGCGAATACGAAAGTGAAAACCAGCGGTAAAAGGAGCATAACCTTAGCTTGAATTGGGTCAGCTGGTTGCGGGTTAAGCCTTTGTTGAAGAAACATAGTTATCCCCATAATAATAGGCAAAGCACCAATTTGTAGAAAGCTAGGGGCACTAAAGGGCAGTAAACCAAATAGATTCACAAAACTTGTTGGATCTGGCACTGATAAATCTTTTATCCAGCCAAAGAACGGCGCATGCCGCATTTCTATACTTACAAACAAAACCTTGTATAAACAAAAGAAAATAGGTGCTTGTATTAGTAACGGTAAACATCCGCCTACAGGGTTTACCTTCTCTTTACGATAAAGCGCAAAAACTTCTTGGCTTTTTTTGGCAGGATCATTAGCAAAACGTTTATTAATTTGTTCAATTTTTGGCTGTAAACCTTTCATACGCGCCATAGACTTATAGGATTTATTCGCAAACGGAAAGAGAACAATCTTAAATATTAAGGTTATTAGCATGATTGCTAAACCTAAATTTCCAATAAGCCTGTGAAAATATTCCAAAACAAAATACAACGGCTTTGTGAAAAAATACAACCAACCAAAATCGACCGCCAAATCAAAATGCGGCACATCTAATATTGCTTCATAATCATCTAGCAACCGTAATTCTTTAGCTCCTGCAAACAAGCGTGTACTAATTGTTTTTTCATCATTAGGTGCCAACTGGATGGGCTGGTAATCAACTTTATTACGATACACATTATTTTTTTTATCAAAGGTAACCGTTACGGCACTTTTTTGTTCTGGCAACAAACTCACCAACCAAAATTTATCTGTAAAACCTGTCCAGCCGCCATTAGTTTTAAAGGTTTTAGGCTCTTTATCAAAATCACTGTAATCAGGCTCGTGCAGTTTTGTATTAAAGTAAGCTATGGGCCCTTCGTGTAGCACAAAATTACTATCAACATCCTTATCTAATGTTCGATTAATCGTAACGTGTTTCACTAAACTAACATGTTGATGCCCGTGGTTAGAAACCTTATCAGAAATCGTTATCAAATAATTTTGATCAAGGCTTAGGGTGCGTTCAAATTTCAAACCATTATCGTTAAACCAAACCAACGTTACAGGGGTTTCAGGCGTTAAAACATTTATAAATTCATCGGCCAAGCGCCACGGAGTGTTTTCATCTGGAAGGCTACCTGCATTGCCTTTAGAATCTTTCCATGATGGGGACACATAATAGGCAGAATCTTCATCAATCATGCTTAGTAATTTAACGTCTGAACTGTTTTTTTCAACGGTTTCCTTATATTTTTTCAAAGAAAGCTGATCAAATATACATCCAACAAGACGAAAAGAACCTTTAACAACATCTGATTCGATTTTTATTCGCTGGCTATAATCAAGGGGCTCAACCTTTGGTTCATCAGGTAACATAAGGGAACCTTGATCTTCTAAATTTGAGGAAGCTGATTGATTTTCAATTTTTTGATCTGCAACATTAGTTTGTTGTGAAGGTCCAAAATAATAGTTGAAGCCAAATAAAATAAGGGCAGAAAGTACAAAAGTAATGATAAGGTTTTTTTGTTCAGACATGTTTTCTCTATTGTTAGTGTGATTTTTTGTAGGTATGGGGATTATAATCGTGCGGTTTATTGGAATATGGATGACAACTTGTAAACCTTTTAAAGGTGTACCAAAGGCCACGCACTACCCCATGACATTCTATGGCACTTATAGCAAAACGGCTACATGTGGGTGTATAGCGGCATCGAGGTGGCAAAAAGGGTGATATAAACCACCGATATGCGTATATAATTTTTATAAGTAGCCACTTCACTTAATTGTATTCCGCCGAAATAATATTAACTGCACTATACCAGTCCTGTTGTATATTTGAAAAGGGAGAAAAAGCAACCGTTTGCCGCAATATTAGAACCATATCACAAGGAAAGGTAATGGCACTAGAATCTAAATCATTCATCCATAAACGCAAAATTTCACGGGCCCTTCTTTTTGCACGATGACGTTTTACAGAATTCCCAACCTTTTTGGATGCGGTTATTCCTATAAGTGGGGAATCGCTAATTTTATTTATATGCTGGATAACAAAAAATTTGGAATGGTAGACTTTCCCTAGGGAACGCAGACGACGATAGTCTGACGTTTTCTTCATAAATTGAACTTGCATTCAAATTCTATGCAGAAAGTTTTCTTCTTCCCTTTGCACGACGACTGTTAATAATTTTTCTACCATGGCGATCGGCCATGCGTGCGCGAAAACCATGACGGCGTTTGCGAACTAAATTACTAGGTTGAAATGTGCGTTTCATATTGCCTCCGATATTGTGTATTGAAAATACTATTAAGAATAAAAAAAGTCAAAGACTAAATTCATCTAAACGAAATCTAAATGCCCCGAAGGGCAATTAGAAATACTTGTTATGGTTTTAGATTATCAAAAAACTGCTTAGCCTTATTAAAAAAACTATTGGTTTCAGGACTGTTTTTTTGATCCTTACAACTTTCTTGCACATCTTTTAACAGTTCTTTCTGTTTTTTGCTTAAGTTGATCGGAATTTCAATAATAGCCTCTACAAGCATATCACCACGGGTAGTACTGCGTAATATGCTCATCCCCTTGCCTTTTAAGCGAAATTGTTGATTGGGCTGTGTTCCTTCTGGAATCTTCACATTTATTTCTTTACCATCTATTGTTGGCACATCAACTTCGCCACCTAAACAAGCGGTTGTCATGGGAATTGGTACTTTACACAAAATATTTGAACCCTGGCGTTTAAATAACGCGTGGGGTTTAAGACTTACAAATACGTACAAATCCCCAGCTGGAGCCCCACGCATCCCCGCTTCACCTTCTTTTGTAACGCGAATACGCGTGCCTTCTTCAACACCAGCAGGAATTTTAACACTAATATTTTTATCACGGCGCACTCTGCCACTACTGCTACAGGTACGGCATGGGTTGGTTATAACTTGGCCACTACCACCACAAACGGCACACGGACGCTCTATTGTGAAGAAACCTTGCTGCATGCGTGAACTACCTTTTCCATGGCAACCATTGCAGGTGGTTGGTCTTGCACCTTTTTCACCACCAGAGCCCTTACAATCAGTACAGGTGACCAGGGTTTTAAACTTTAGGCTAGCAGTAGTACCTTTAAAAGCTTCCTCTAGGGTAATTTCGTGGTTATAACGAATATCTGAACCAGCCTGGTTTGCTGCCTGCTGGCTAGCACGACCTCCACTTGAAAACCCAGATGCACCAAACATTTCATCAATAATATCGGAAAAGCTTCCCCCACCAAAACCAAAATTAGCGCCAAAACCTTGCCCACCAGCGCCGGGGTGACCACCACCACTATTTTGATCAAAGGCGGCATGACCATATCTATCGTATGCAGCGCGTTTTTGACTATCTTTCAACACTTCATAAGCATTTGATAGCTCTCGAAACTTTTCCTCTGCCTTTTTATCCCCTTGATTTTTATCTGGGTGATATTTCATAGCGAGTTTTCGATAGGCCTTTTTAATATCATCATCGCTTGCATCTTGGTTTATACCAAGAACTTCATAAAAATCTTTTGCCATGGGCACCTCTTTAAGTTACGAATAATAATAGCAAACATTAAAATGAAAACAAGATTGCAATTTTATCATCAAATCACAAAATATTTATGCTTATTTTTAGCACTGTGCTTTATACCAAGCTGTGAGCAAAAACACACAAACAAAAAAATATCTATCGTTTGCACGTTTAGTGTCTTACAAGATCTTGCACAGCAACTTTGCAAAGACTTGCCCCATGTTCAAACAATAACCGTTGTGCCAAATGCTGCTGACCCACACATATATCAGCCAAGGCCCAGTAACGCAAAAACATTAACCCAAGCAAATCTTGTTGTTGTTAATGGTTTGATGCTTGAAGGTTGGCTAGAAAACTTAATTAAAGCAAGTGGTTATAAGGGAAACATCTGTGTTGCAGCAAGAAATATTAGTCCACGCATGGTCGGTAAAATGCCTGATCCCCATATTTGGCATGATCCTATACTTGTACAAACAATGCTTGATAACATAGCGCATGACCTTATAAAATTATTGCCCAACGATAAAAAACAGATTTTAAAAAACAAACATGCGGTTCAAAAAGAATTTGAATTTTTAGATACAAAGTACAAAAATATTTTTGCTAAAATTCCGACAAAAAATCGCAAACTACTTACAACGCATGATGCTTTTGGTTATATGGGGCTACGCTATAAAATCGCTGTGTTAAGCCCTTATGGTGTTAGCACAAGCCAGGAGGTTTCGGTCAAAGATATTAAAAATATTGTGGAAACCATACGCTGTGAAGGCATTAAGGCTGTGTTTTTTGAACAGTTATCAAATAAGAAAATTATCAAAGCAATTGCAAACCAAACAAAAACAGCTATTCAAGGAATCCTTTATGCTGATAGCCTTATGGAAAAAGGAACTTTACAAGAAACCCTAAGCTATAATTTTCATATTATTGCTAAGGCAATGTGGCTAAACGAAGGAATTTCTTGCAATGAATAATAATAACAACGGTTTTAAAAGTGAACTTTATAACCTACTCCTAGCCATTGATAAGGAAGTTACAGAATACAACCTTGCAGGCACTGACCACGAAAAGATATTTGATTTCACCATGCTTTGCTACGATCAGCTTGATAATAGCCCAGCCCTTGCAGAATACTTTAAACAGGAGCCCTTAAAAGATACCTTATGCCTTTGGCAAGAATACGGCATTCCATTCTTTGAATCATGGTTACGCCATTTGAAAATACACAGCTTGAATTTTTTACCTATATCATTACAAGCACAAGTTTTGTGGGGATTTACTCTTAGTTTTTATGCCACTTGGCGTAAAGATAATACAATGGATAAAAGCATACTAATGGCTGCAATAGATGAACGCCTTCAAACCATAGAAAATTACAAAGAACACCTAAAGGAATTCAAAATTTTCTAACGTTTGTTGGGTTCTAATAGCGTGTTAATTAGGCAGCAGCAGCCACCATAGGAGCTTGGCCAGGTTGATTCCCACTTTCCGTATTATTCATGAGATTTTGCAACTCCTGCAACGACTGTTCCGTTGAATCAGCAGCTTTAACCACGGGCGTATTGCTTGCTATACCGCTGCCTTGGTTGCTATTATTATTCCCTTGGGATTTTGCAGCAACGGGCGCAGAATCTGGCGTTAATTTACCATTATCAGGATTCTTGTTTGGTTCATTTTTGGAATTGACATTGTTTTTATTTGTTTTTTCTAAGTCATCACCAGCATTGGCACTAATGATACCTGGTAAGGGTTTTTCTGCAGCTGTATCTTTACTTGCTGAAGCAGCATTTGCTTTACTGGGATCTTCTTTTTCCTTGTTAGATACCTTGTTTACATCACCAGAAGTTGTGCTTTTTGCTTTGTTTTCTACATCACTTAACTGGGCAAAAAAGGCTTCAGCTTCTGCTGGAAACAAACTTTTCACTTCATCATCTTTAACGTACACAATTTTTGGCACGCCATTAATACCAAACATTTGCACAAGGCCAGTGGCCCTTTCAATTATGGCTTTATAGTTTTTTAATTTACTATCTTTGGTTGCTTGATCGGTATCTAATGTAAGTTTTTTTGCGGCTAAATCAAGGTCAGCCAAAGAATTATAACGTTCACTAAATAACTGCATTGTTTTTTCGGTGTTTTGCGCACTATAGGCATGAGCTTTTTCTGCAAATACCAAGGAATCTTGCCCTAAAATTAGCACAGGAACAAGTAATATTTCATTTTTGATCTTTGATCCTAACGTGTTCAATTCACCAATGAAACGTGAACAAAAGGGGCATTTAAGATCTACAAAAACGATCACTTTACCTAAATCTTTTTGGAAGCCTGAATTAAACTTAATAGCGACATCGTTAATATCATTGAGGTTATTTTGAATCATCAGGTTTGATTTTTCTTGCATTTTCTCCTGCATTTTTTCTTCTGCCGTTTGTATTAAACGTATATAAAACTCAGGCTGTTGATCAACTAGTTCCGTTAATGATTTTTTCAGTTCTTCTACAGCGCTACTTGCATTTCGTGCGCATAGAAAGCTGGAGGCCATAAGGGTAAGGCAAAGGTATTTTTTCATAAATAAACATAAAATTATATTATAATTTTATGGTAATCGATCATTGCAAAAAAATAAAGCCACTTAAAGTGGCCCTATTTTTTAATGAATTAATCGTTAGAAAATCTTTTAAGCATAAGATTGCTGATCTCTTATACCTATATTTTGTTTATATTTAGCTATTATTTTGTCTAATAAACCAGATAAGGTCGCCAATTTTTTTATCATAGCACGATCAAAAGATGTGTCCTTCTCAAAAGCTTTTTGGTTTTTTGGCTTTTCGAGTTCTTTTTTGATAGCAGCAATAGCTTTTTTGTCTGCATCAGTTGAAAGCGCATGGGTTTCTAAAAAAATCATTATTCCTTTTAAATCGTTGTAAAATAGTGCATTTATGGTGATTTCATTAATACCTGATAACAAACCATTAAGTGAAACCACTTTCTTGTCATTTGAAGTTATAATAGCTGCTTGCAGTAAACCAAGCATTTTCAAACGCGTAAAGTTAGTTCCAGGCATAGGAGCATCCATGAATGCTAATAGATCTTTGTCATATGCTACAACTTCAAATCTTGCATTAAGACTTTTTGGTTGAGTAGGATTATCAGAATTGCCTACGTTAACAGGCACTGGGGCAAAAGTATTGGGAGACTGAGCTGCACTACTGGCTGTACTATTATCATCAACTGTAGTAATAGTCTGGTCATCGTTATCTGGTAATGCAGGTTGCGCCTGATCTCTTGTTTGTAGTACTGGTGAACCATCTTGCATGTATGTGCTAGAATTAGCGCTACCATTAGCTTCAGCATCCTGCGTTTCAACTGGTGATGCAACATTTGTAATGCTAGCCTTAGATGATGAATGATTAGAATCAGTGGCACCATTGGTTTTTAGAGGATCTTTGGGAACTCGTAGTTTAAATTTTGCAGCAATATCATACGCAATTGTTAAAAATGTCCTCTCTGATTCTTGTGCGGCAGTTTTTTCTATAAGTTTTGAACTTTTGAAAACCATTTTTCCCTTAAAAGCACCAAGGCGTTTCTTATATTCTTCTATCCTAGAATTTTTACCTTCTTCGGTTGAAGCATCATAGGTAAAATCTTGCATAGCAAGGGCTTCTTGGGCGGTTGCAAATACTTTATTCGTTTCATCAAGTACAGATTTGTAACGCGTTGAAACATCCAATATATCCATTAAGAAAAGTCTGTGGGCTGGAAATTTTTCTGCGTCTTTGATCCCTGCAGTATTGGAAAATATTTGATTAATGTATCCTGCCGTTTCTTTATGGCCAGGCAAATAATAATTTTTCATAGCGGTTGAAAAATCACCCTTGTAATGACGCAAAATTCTAAGTTCTTTAGAACCAAAAGAACCAGGGGTTTGCTTATATATAAAAGCCGCAGACATTAACCTTTGCAAACGATTCACTGCAAAAACATGATCAACATCACCTTTATTTTCGCTAAATTGTTTTTCAAAAGCATGCCCAATAGCTGATAGAAGAACTTTTAATTGGTTTGTAGGACCTTCTTTATTTACCTGTTCAAGCCCAGCAGCTCTTTCAATCATCTTGTTTTCAAAGGCCGTGGCAGCGGAATGATTTCTTGAATATTTCAACACTTGTTCAGTTGTTGAAGAATCATTTAAAGTCGAACCATTGCGGTTTGAAACACTTACTGCAATATAATTTTGAAAGTCTTTATCTTCATTTATAAAAACTGCGTAGTCTTCGGATCCTGTTGTTATACTGATTTGGGAAGGTTTTCTTTTAACTGTGCCTAATCTATAGGGTGATTTCGCAGGACTAGCTGATAGAATAGAATTATCGTCTGCTGAATGTAAATTAGAATGGACCACCCCAGAAACGAGAAGTGCACTTAAAGCATACATTGCAAATAAATGTCTTGAATTTTTCATAATAAAATTTGTAATAAAATTAATGATACTAAGTAACATTGATTTCCCCGCTTTGTCAATGTTGTATTTAAAAAACGTAGTCTAAAAAATTCTTTTTGTCTTTTTGCTTTAATAATTGTTCAGTAAAATTTTGCTGAACTAAGGCAAGGTAAATTGTTTGCGCCAGAAAATCTGGTATTTTTTTTTGCTCAGCCTCTACTTGTTTACCTAAAATAAGAACTCTATATAAGTTTTCGCGGTAATTATCACCTAAGCTTTTATAAGTATCGGCGTTATCAAAAAGTTTTTTAAGATCAACGTTTTTTGAAACAATGCCTGAAGGATTTAAATTGTCGTAACTTAGCAGCGCACGCATAAGAATAGCTTTTTGAAAGTAATCCAAAAGTTGTTTGTTCATTAAACCTGAATCATCGAGAATGCTTGCAGCGCCTAGATTCATAGCCTGTAGTGCATTGGAAAATGTTTCTAATTGCGCAGGGTTTGCTTTAATAAAAAAATTTTTAATTTCAATACAATCAACAATTGTTGATGGCCTTTTGTTCGTGAGTTTTTGAAAAAAATCTAGGGAGTATTTATATTCTTCCCCCAAAACGGGAGCCGATGCACACCAACCTAGGCTAGTGCTAAAAAAAACAACTGCGAAAAGTGCTTTTAAGCTTAGTTTCATCGCCAAAAAATTGAATTTACTCCTATACTTTAAAAACTTAGCAGGAAAACCCTAACAAATCGTCAATTTTTTTTAAGAAGATTCTATGGTTGGAACCCCAACTGCAATTGTTCCACCATGGCTGGTCATATCACCCACCCGGGCAGCAGGTGCACCGCCAATAATCACAAGTGGACTTCCCATAGCAACACTATCAGGAGGACCAACACAAACAGCCATATCACCTAAAACAGCGGGAGGCAAAGGTGTTGAAACCAAAACAGCCGTTGCCGCTATTATAGGACCACCCACATGGGGAACAGGCCCGGTACTTAGTGGGCATGCGTGAAAAGAACCCATGGTTGCTAAGGGAGGCATTCTTCTTCCTGAATAGGATAATTATCTAATTCTAAACGACGAACCTTACTATCCACAAGGGGTGGATCAGCTATTTTTATAGACTGATCCAGTTCTTGAAAACGCCTTGCCATCGGCATAACCCTTTGCTGGTATGAACCTATCATACTATTGTAGGCATCATTCGTCGCATTAAGATTCTTACCAACCTTAGCCATATGGCTTGTCATATCATATAGGCGTTTATACAAATCCTTACCCTGTTGGGCAATTTTTTTTGCATTTTCACTTATTACATCCTGTTGCCAACTGTAGGCCACAGTCCTTAATAGGGCAATTAAAGTTGTCGGTGTGGCAAGTAACACTTTTTCACGTACACCAATTTCTATTAAGCTTGGATCAAGGGTTAATGCCGCACTAAAAAGGGCTTCGTTGGGTAGGAATAAAACCACAAATTCAGGGGTATTATCAAAATGTGCATAGTATGCTTTTTGCGATAGCTGACGAATATGGGTTTGAATATGGCGCACCATATCCTGCAAAGCACCCTTAGCCGTTGCATCATCGGCGGCCTCTATAGCTTCAAGGTAGGCAACTAGGGGCACTTTTGCATCAACAATTATTTTTTTATCCCCAGGCAAATGCACAATCATATCTGGTCGTAAGCGTGCCTGATTATCGGTTAGAGTTGAAGATTGTTCAAAAAAATCAACATGCGCCAACATGCCTGCCATTTCAACGACTTTTTTTAATTGAATTTCGCCCCATTGACCGCGGGCATGGGGTGTACGCAACGCCTTAACCAAATTTGCCGTTTCAAAACGCAGATCTTTTTGGGCTAACACAACTTCTTTTAGTTGGTTATCAAGGGTTGCAAAGGAAGAAATGCGTTGACGTTCTACCAAAGACACCTGGTCCTGTAAAGTATTAAGAGTTTCCTTAATTGGCTTTAAAAGAAGCTCGAAAGTTTCTTGACGCTTTTCCAAACTGCTATTAGCTTTTTCAAAAGTAGTTTCTGTTTGTGATTTTGCTAATTTTAAAAATGTTTCAGACTGTTGATTGAACATTTGTTGATTAAAATAGATCAATTTTTCTTGTAAAGCTTGAATGTCTTCTGCATTTACGCCATTTTTTTTGTTTCGAAAAAAAATATAAAACAAAATGCAAGCAGTCATTGTGACAGCTGCCGCTGCAGCTATGATAAAAACATATTCATGGTTAATGCTAATAGGCAAAGTGCAAATTTTAAAATTTATTTGAAAATAACTATAGCGGAAAAATACTTTTAAGTGATTTTAAAAAGCTGTTTTTTTTAAACTCCCCTACTCCGCAGGCTTAATTTTTCCTGATCTATATAGTTCATTTAATTTTTCCCTAGAATTTTTACAACCACGATCACTGGCAACTTTATAATATTTTACGGCCCTTGCGTAATCCGGTTGGCCATTATCTTTAACACCAAATTT